>NZ_JBSIUQ010000006.1:0-128812 GCF_053654695.1 Helicobacter sp. 23-1044 | reverse complement strand
AGGCGTTTTGGCGGCGGTAGCGGTGCCTAGATTTGTCGCAACTAGGACAGATGCGCAGGTAGCAACAGCTAGAAGCGACTTGGCAAGCGCACAAAAGGCGATTGTGGCAAAAGTATTTGCCGATAATATCGACCCTACGCAGAGCAAAGCACCAGATCCAAATAAACCAGTCGCAGGGCAAACTCCAAGCAAAGATTGGGGTGATTGGATAATCGAAGTGGCAGGTTTGGATGGCGCAAGGTGGCTCAAAGGTGGAAACTCCATCAGCAACCAAAATGCCGCTTTAAGCGTAGATGTTAATAATGGTATCCAGCCTGTGGGAAATGTCCAAACAACCGATGGTGGTAAAAAAGGTGGATGCGGAATGGTGCTAGGCATAAACACAGCGGAAGGTATGCTAGTGTTTTCGCCAAATAATATTGGTGGCTCAAATGTCACAGTTTCAAAAGCGACAAACTTCTGCTATGCACTAAAAGTGTCCTTTGCAAGCTCTGGCGGTCCGGGAAATAAAATCATCCCACTTGCTTCTACGGGAACGGTTGAGTTTTAATCTAGCTTTTTTATCTACAACTAGCTAATTTCGGGGTGGGTTTCCCCACCCCTTGCTTCAATTTTTTAATATCTCTTATTTGTCATTGCGAGAAAATGAGCGTAGCGAATTTTCGTGGCAATCCACAGGATTTACTAAAAGAAACTTCGTTTTGCGAATGCAGTGAAGCAATCATCCAAATCACGCGAATCTAAAAAAAATAAAATCAATGATACAAAATTGAATCGATAAATTATTTTGCATTTAGAATCTTAACCACAGATTCGCCAAAAGTCCGCGATTCACGATTGATTCAAGATTCGCATAAAATAGATTTGCAGGTGTGGGTCGGTGCTTCGCACGGATTATTTTTTTTGGATTGCTTCGTTACACTCGCTTTGCTCGTGCGCCTCGCAATGACGAATTTGGCAAACTAGATTCTGCGATTTTATAAAATTTTCGTGCGAATTCGCAAAAATCTAACCCACCCCCTTAATCCCCCTCCGCACGGGAGGGGAGGATTTTTTTGTCATTTTGAGCAAATACAAAAAATCTTAAAAAAATAGAGATTCTTAGGTCGCTTCGCTCTCTTATAATGACAAAATTAAATGCCAAGAATGACAAAAATAGCGTAGATTCTGCGTTTGGATTGCCACGAAAATGCTACGCATTCTCTCGCAATGACGCAATTTCGCGCAATCTACGCTCTCTCCAAAATCAAATCGATAATTTCCTTGCTTCCATTTTTATAAGGCAGTTTTGCTAAGTTTTGCGAGATATTTGCGATTGTCGCAGAATCTGCGATATTTTCAAAATGGCGCATTTTCGCAGAATCTAAATATTTCAAAAACGCATCTTTATCCAAATCTTTTTGCCTTGTAACCTCGCAAAGTCCCCTTTTTGCCAAAAAATCCGCGTTTAAAAACTGATGATTTTTCGCCGCAAAGGGATATGGCACAAAATAGCAAGGCAGATAGTTTGCCACCATCTCCCAAAGACTGCTCGCCCCTGCGCGACTTACGCAAAAATCTGCTTTTGTGATAAACTCCGCCAAATTATCGCTAAAATCAAAAAGGGTGACTTGCTTATCCGCATTTATCGCGCTGTATGCGCTTTTTACGCGCTCAAAGTCAGCTTTCCCGCATTGATGGATGATTTTTATATCTCGTTTTAAAAGTTCTGGCGCGAGTTTTAGTGCGAAGTCATTGATTGCCATAGCCCCCTGCGAACCGCCTAAAAACAAAATGCACTCTACCCTACCCCGCACCCGCGCGAGTTTGTGATAAATCTCATTTATGGGATAAGCGGTGCAAATGAAATTTTTCCCGCCCATCTCAAAACTACCAAAAACCGCCCTTGCAAAGGGGGCAAGAATGCGATTTAGCGTCCCAAAAACGCTATTTTGCTCGTGGATAAAAAGCGGGATTTGGCATAAAAGTGCCGCAATGCTCCCGCCACCCGCGCTAAATCCACCCACGCTAATCACAAAGTCGATTTTGTGCCTTCGCAGAATCTGCATTGATTTTAGCACCGCACAAAACTGCATCCACAGCGATTTTAGCAGTCCAAATCCCTTTTTATTCACCACACCGCTTGATTTTAAGAAGTATTTTGCGTAAAAAATCTCGCTGTTTTCGAACCAAACTCTATCCTGTCCGCTTTGTGAGCCGATATACACGCATTTAAATCCCCTCTTTTGGCACTGCACCGCGAGTGCCTTTGCGATACTTAAATGTCCGCCCGTGCCTCCGCCTGTGATTGCCACGCGTTTTAAAGACATTTTTCCACCCCCATTGCCAAAAGTCCCACGCCAAAGGCGCAAAACACCACCGCGCAAACTTTATCGATGATAAAAAATAATCGCCCCGTGATTAAATGTCGCGCGAAGTGTGCGGTGAAAATCACGCATAAAAACGCCACATTTAGTCCCAAAAATAGCAGTGCGAAGTGCAATGCGGGACTTTTGGTGCTAAATGGCGCGATGATTGCGCTAAAAAAAAGCATTGCCTTTGGGTTTGAGAGATTGATGAGTAATCCCGTGAAATAGGGACTTTTGGACGCAGAATCTACGGCGGATAAATCGATATTTTCTTTTGAAGCAAACAGCAAAAACGCCAAATAAAGCAAGTAAATCCCGCCAAAAAAAGCAATTGCAATCTGCGCAACTTCCCCGCCAAGCAAGTGCGCGAACCCAAAATACAAAATCGAAATGTAAAAAATCCACCCCGTAGCGATGCCACATAGCGTCTGCAATCCCGCGAGGACGCCACTTTTCAGTGTTTGGCGTAACACTAGCAAAATATCCGGTCCGGGAGTTATCGCCCCCAAAAATGCGATGAAAAATATCAAAATCCGTCCTTTTGTGAATTCATTATGCTTTGTAAAATGTGCCTTATAAAAGTGGAATTTTAACACAAATGCGCGGGAGATTCTGCGAAAATTATGCGAGATTCTGCGAAATTCGCGCGAGATTCGCAGAATCTAAAAAAGATTCGTCATTGCGAGGCAGTTTGAGCGAAGCCACAACGAAGCAATCCAAATTTAGATTCTGCGTTAAACGCAGAATCTACCACGAAATCGCAGAATCTATGATTTTTTTTGTGGATTGCCACGATTTGCTTCGCAAGTCTCGCAATGACGAAAAATGACGCATTAGATTCTGCAAATCGCAGAATCTACGCAACAAAAAATAAAAATCGCAGAATCTCCCCTATTTTTCGCACTTTTTCTTAAACTTCGTAATCAAAATTTTCTTGCCAAGCTCCACGCCGGGCTGATTGTAGGTGTTTATATCTAGCACTTTCCCCGCACACGAAGTCAAAAGCTCATAATACATTATCAAACTCCCCGCGCTTTCCTCATCAAGCCGTTTAATCTCAATGCTATCAGTCGGCACGCCCTCTTTTTGAATCGCCTCCATTGTGGAGAGTTGCTGTTTTTGCAAAAGCGAAGCAAAACTCGCACCATTGGCAAAATCACACGAATCTAAAAATTCTAATTTCATCTTTGGGATTTTGGGATTTTCATAGCTCGTTTGATTTAAACTCAAAAAAGTTACGGTTTTATCCATCACGCCTTGCACGATTAGCTGCAAAAACGAATGCTGGTCGATACTGCCAATAAGCGCGATAGGCGTTAGCGCGGTTTTGCGATGAAAGCTATTTAGCTTACCCAAACTCTCGCCCCAAAGTTGCACATACCACGCATTAAAGTCCTTAAATACGCTTGAATACGAAAAGAGAATATTTATATGAAATTTGTCCCTGTGGTTGCCAAAAAAAATCGCTTTTTTTAGGATATGGTCTGCCTTGCGCTTAAAAAAGTCATTTGAAATTTCACGCGCCCCACGCAAGAGTTTCTCCACGCGGTAGCCCAAAATGCTTAAAGGCAAAATGCCTATCGTGCTAAGTGCCGAAAATCGCCCACCGATATTTTTGTCAATGCAAAGCGTGGCGATTTTGTGCTTACGCCCAAAGGATTCAAGCGGTGAGCCAAAATCCGTGATGATTGCCAAATGTCGCTTATTTGTCGCACCCTTTAGCAACTGATAACGGCGCAGGACATATTTCATAAGTGAGAGCGTTTCAATCGTTTTGCCAGACTTTGAGATGACGATAAAAAGCGAATTTTTGAGTTTGATTTTTTTGAGCGTTTTTTCAATCTTTATAGGGTCGGTGTGCTCCAAAAATTTCAAATTTATCGCCTTGCGATAGGGCAAATGTGATAGCATCGAATCGATTGCTTTAAGCCCAAGCGAACTGCCACCAATGCCGATAATGATGAGATTTTCGATTCCATCTAAAAGCGTTTTGCGCGATTCGATAAACTTATGCGAATCCAAAATCGCGCTTTTTTGATATGGCAAATCATAATATCCGCTAACGCCCTCTTTTTTTTCAGCCACAATGGCGCAAAAAAGTGCCTCCATCGCATCTTTTGAGAGATTGGTTGATTTTGGAAAATAGTCTTTGAATTTTATCATTGATTCGCCCCTATAAAGATTCGCGCTTAATTTACGCTAGATTCGTGCCTGATTTACGATAGATTCGCCACATTTACGCATTTACAAACGCTACCAAATCCACCAAACGCGCACTATAACCCACTTCATTATCATACCAAGCAAGGACTTTTGCGTTAAAATCATCTACCACAAGCGTTTTATCTGGCACAAAAATGCTGCTTACCCGCGAATCCACAAAGTCGCTTGAAACTAGCTTTTGCGTGTCATTGTGGATAATTTGCGGATTTTGTCGCTCCGCCTCCAAAAATGCCTCGTTGATTATATCCACGCTCACGCGCTTTTTAAGACGCACGGACAAATCCACCAAACTCACATTTGGCGTGGGGACGCGAATCGCAACGCCATTTAGTTTGCCATCCAATTCAGGCAAAATCTTGCCAATCGCCTTTGCTGCGCCTGTGCTTGTGGGTATCATATTTAGCGCAGCAGCACGCGCACGGCGCAAATCCTTGTGCTTGACATCTAGGACATTTTGGTCATTTGTGTAGCTATGAATCGTAGTCATAAGTCCGCACTCCACGCCAAAATTGCTATGAAGCACCGCCACAATGGGCGCAAGGCAGTTTGTCGTGCAACTCGCATTTGAAATCACGGATTCGCCCTTATATGCGCTATGATTCACGCCATAGACAAACATCGGCGCATTGTCCGCAGGGGCGGAGATGACGACTTTTTTGACATTGCCGTGCAAATGTTGCGCGGATTTTTCGGCAGAGTTAAACTTGCCCGTGCATTCAATCACGCACTGCGCCTCGCCAAAGTCCAATTTGTTTGGGTCTCTATCGCTTAAAACGCGGATATTTTTGCTTTTGCCTATGCGAATCTTATCATCGCCTAGCACTTCGATTTCAACGCTATGCCTATGCACCGAATCAAATTTCAGCAAATGCGCTAATGTCGCAATATCCGCCGTGCTGTTTATAGCTATGATTTCTATGTCGTCTCGTTCAGCGATGATTCGCGCCACGCAAAGCCCGATTCGCCCTGTGCCGTTTATGGCTACTTTTATTTTTGTCGTTTGGATTTTTGCCGTTTGTGTTGTTGTGGTTTGTGTTTTTGCCGTTTGTATTGTTGCCATTTTTGCCTCCGCTAAAAATTTTTGCAATTTTATACAAAAATATTTTAAAAGTTGCTTGCGCGGATTTTTAGATTCTGCGAAAGGCACGAAAAACGCAGAATCTAATAAATTTTCGCAGAATCTAATGGGATTTTCGTCAGATTCTGCGAATTTTTAGATTTTCGCAGAATCTAGTCTAGCGCGAAGTTTATGAAACTAATTAAAGGGATTTTTTTGCCATTTATCGCAATCTCATCGTTTAAATCAATCGTAAGCACCGCGATTTCAAGCCCCATAAAATCCGTGCCTTTTAGCGCATCAACTATCATTTCTTTACTTTTAAATGGCATCACAATATAGCCGTTTTTGCCACAAATCAGCGGGATTTTATCGCTATAAAAAATCTCTGCACCCTTTTTTTGTGGATTAGATTCGCACTCCAAAGATTCGCCACTAGATTCGCGCTGATTCGCGTTAGTTTCGCACCCCAAAAGCTCCAAAAACACCATATTTTCAAAACTCGCCATAAAATTGCGCTCATAACTTATCGCATTTCGCAAACTAAAATCAAACAAAAACGCCTTTTTTGGGGCTTTTGGCTTATCACAATGCGCCACAAAGCGCACAATCCCGCGCTTTTCAAACTCATCTATCACGCCATAAATCCTATTTTTTGACATTTTGCTATCTTTTTTTAGAATGTTATAAAGCTGAAAAATGCTTAGCGCGTTAGCTTGAAAACGCGTGAGTGCCAAAAAAATATCCATATTTTCGCCAATCATAAAAACTAGCATTTTTTGCTTTGCTTCTAATTTGGCAAAATCGCGCATTGATAAATGCTGTGAATTAAGCATAATAGGGAGATTCCCAAACTTTATAAACCGCTCAAAAAGCTCTTTTAGATTTAGCCCCTGCGTATCAAAACTGATAAATTCTTCAAAATTTAGGGGCAAAATCTCCAATCGCTCAAATCCGCTCAAATCCGCATTTGATTCGCTTATGGTGATGATATTTGCGCCCTTTGGCAGGTTTGTAAAATGATTTGCAAAATCGCGCGGGATATTATCCAAGATTAACAAATCGCGCGTTTTTTCAAAGGCGATTTTTAGTAGCGTCTGTCCTATCAAATCCCGTGAATTGCGCAAATCTGCAAAGTCGATATACAGCGGATTTTTAAAATTTCTCGCATAATTTAGCGCAATGCTAGTTTTGCCACTTTGTGGCGCACCAAAAATATGCGTCCTTTGCGCGTGAATCCCAAATCTGCGCGGATTTAGATTTTGCTTTAATTTTGCGTTTGAGACTTCAAAAATCATTTGTGATTTTGCTTCGCACTAAAAAATGCGCGAATCTCTACGCAATTTAGGGCAAAATAAAGCCCTTTGCGAATGACATAAAAGTAGATTCGTGAGAGTTCGCGGGTGAGTTTTCGCCAAAAACTCATCTTTGGCTTTGTGCGCCCTAAAATCGTGCTTTGCGTGGCATTTGCGCTATCTTCGGCTATGACAAATGGCAAAAAAATGATATTTTTTACATTGTGAATAAAAAACATATCCATATAATCATCAACGCAAAATAGCCAAAATCTTGCATTTTTGATAAATTTTTGCGCAGCTGTTGGTGTGAGATAGTAGCCCTGTCCTCCGCTAATCCTAGCAAAAGAAATGTAAAAATTATCATAAATCTGTGATATTTTTCTATCAAATAAATAATATAATCGCACATATTCAAAGGGCGATTTAAAAATCTTAACGATTTGGCAAAAATCTTGCATAAAATCTATGTCATCCTCCAAAACCACGATAGGCGAATCTAACGCAACGCACTTCTCCCACAAGCGATAATGTGAGCTAAAACACGCAATTTCGCCAAAACTTAAATCCTTGCCTTTCACAAAGCGCGCAAGTTTGGGGTGATAATGCGGAGGGATTTTTGCGGGATTGTCCTTAAAGTCGTTTGCATCAGTGGCGGAGAAAAAGTGAAAATGCAAAGTGGGTGCGTTATTGCCGTCATTGCGAGGCGATTTATCGCCGAAGCAATCCACACCAAATTCGTCATTCTGAGCGAAGCACGAAGTGCGAAGCGAAGAATCCAAACCACGCGAATCTAATTTACTTGAATCGCAATGTTGCAAAGGCGAATCTAATTCATCGATTCGCTTATCTATCCTTGATTCGCTTGGTGTGCTAAATTCGCTTGTTTTGGATACTTCGCGCTTCTCGCTCAGTATGACGGATTCTTTGCCTATTTTTGTCATTCTGAGCGAAGCACTTGTGCGTAGCGAAGAATCCAAACCACGCGAATCTAAATTATATGAATCGTTTTGTCGCAAGGGTGAATCTAATTCATCGATTCGCTTATCTATCATTGATTTGGCTATTTTATTAGATTTGTGTGTTTTGGATACTTCGCTACGCTCAGTATGACGAATGGGCTTGGATTGCTTTGGCGAATCTATCGATTCGCCTTGCAATGACGAAATTTTCTCGCCATCAATATAAATCTCTCCAAATCCTTGAATCCTTGCGATTTTTTGCTTCATAGATTCGCGTCTATCAACTGAACGCGCCAAATTTATAATAAAAATCTCTATATTTTGCGCCATTTCACGCCCCCAAAAACTCCAAAAGTTCTTGCGAATCTAAACTTCCTCATTTTCCATTTCGCGCACGATTTCATCATAGATTTTTAGCGATTCTATCGCGCTTTGCTCATCAATCTTGCTAATGACAAAGCCGATATGAAGTAGCACAAATTCGCCCTCACGCACTTCCTCGCTCATCAAATCCAAACTTGCCTCGCGTTTCACGCCCATAGTATCAAGCATTGCGGTATTTTTGTCTTTGTCGATTGAGATGACTTTTGATGGGATTGCTAGGCACATTTTACGCCTCCCTTAGTGATTTGATATGCGCTAATAGCGCGGATACGCTATCTTTGTCCTTGCTATTTAGCGTAAAAAGCGTGGCTTTGGGATTTAGCTTTGCCAAATTGCTTTGCACCTGCGCGATTTTAAAGCCAAAAATATCGCCAATATCGCTTTTGCTAACCACCACAATATCCGCACACAAAAACATACTAGGATATTTTAGCACCTTGTCATCGCCCTCTGGCGTGGATAAAAGCACGATTTTTAGAGCCTCGCCCAAGTCATAACTCGCAGGGCAGACTAAATTACCGACATTTTCTATGATAAGATAGTCGATATTTTCCATCGCACCCGCGCTTTTTAGGCTCAAATACGCCTTTTCTACCATACTCGCTTCCAAATGACAAGCCTCGCCTGTGGTAATTTGATAAGCGTGAATCCCGCGCTTTTGCAAACGCTCAGCGTCTCTATTTGTCTCCAAATCGCCCTCAATCACGGCGAATCTAAACGCCAAATCCTCGCTAAATGCCTCCAAAAGCGTAGTTTTGCCACTGCCCGGTGCGCTCATAATATTTATCACAAAAAGATTGTCATCTGCAAAAGATTCGCGCAATTCACGCGCTTTTAAGTCATTTTTGCTTAAAATTTTTTGTGCTACTTCGATTTTTTGCATTTTGCCTCCCAAAAATTTGTCATTCTGAGCGAAGCGAAGAATCTCTAACATTTTTTTGAGATATTTCGCTACGCTCAATATGACAAAATTGCGAATTGCTTTCAAAGTCTCCGCGCAAATACGCCACGATTTGTCCAACTGCGATTCCGCCGTCATTTGTGGGGATTTCGTAGCTAAAATAGTGGCGAATCGAACGCGCTTTTAATAAAGCCGAAATTTTATCACAAAGAATCTTATTTGCAAACACGCCACCGCTAAAAATCACTTTGAGATTCGGCGCATTTTGGCGCGAATCTAGCGCGATTTGGGCGATAATCTGCGCCAAAGTGTTGATAAATTTTGTAGCGATAAGCGCGGGATTGCCATAATCACGGACGATTCCACGAATGATTTTATTAATACGAATCTCACCATCGCAAATCTCAACGCCGTAATGTGCGCGAATTTTGGGGTTATAATGCGCTTCGATAAATCCGCCACTCTCGCCCTCAAAACTTTGCGAATCTAATCCGCACATAAACGCCACAAAGTCAAAGATTCGCCCAACGGAGCTGGTTTGAAGTGTATTTAGATTTTTTTGAAACATTTGGTAAAAAAGTGCGACATTTTCAAAGTGCGATTCAAGCGGAATCGTTTTGCCATACACGCTAAAAAGAATGCCAAGTGCGATTTTGCGAATGTCTTTTATAGCAGATTCGCCCCCCAAAAGCGCAAAGTGGCTAAAATTGGCGATATGGCGAAGTTTTGCGCTGTCATTGCGAAATTCGCTTTGCGAATCAAAGCAATCCACGCACAATCCGTCATTCTGAGCGAAGCGCGTAGCGCGTAGCGAAGAATCCAAATCACGCGAATCTAAATTATGTGAATCGCAATGATTTAAATGTGAATCTGCATTAGATTCGCCATTTTGCCCCTTTGATTCGCTAGTTTCTTTTCGCAAAAAGGGCTGCACCCCGCTCCCGCTCCCCCCGACTTCATTTAAATTGTGTTCCCAAAAAGCAGCCGCTTTTTCGCTTTTAGGGGGAGAGCCTCGCTTTTCCGCTTCTAGCAAAAAATCGGCGGTTGCACTACTGCAACCTTGAATCCGATTTTTTGCACCACGAAGCGGACGAGATTCGGTGCTATCGCACAGATTTGATTTTATTATGGATTGCTTCGGCAAATCTAGCGATTCGCCTCGCAATGACGAAACATTAGCGACATTTTTTAGCAAAAAAAACTCCCCGCCCCAAATTGTGCCATCTTCGCCAAGTCCCGTGCCATCGAATACCACACCCAAAATATTTTCATCATTTTTGTGCGCCAAATTATTATCAAACAAAGAGCTATAAAAATGTGCGCGGTGGTGGTAGATTCGCGCGATTTTTGCACCAAATTTTCGCGCCAAATCCACCGCGATTTTGCTACTCTCATAGCCACTATGACAATCGCACAAAATCACGCTAGGGGCGAGATTATACAGCTCTAATAAAAAATTTATTTCGTATTTTAGGGCATTTATGCTATCCACATTATCCAAATCCCCTATATAGCGTGAAATTAGCATATATCCACTAAAAAATATCGCAATTTGGCTTTTTTGATGCGCTCCGAGTGCTAAAATCACTTCATCGCTTTTAAATTTTGTGTGCTTTAAAAGCGGGTAATCGCCCCGCCCTGCACGAAGATTCATCGCCTTGCCATTACGCAAGATTCGCTTCAAACTATCATCGATAGGATTTATAATCGCGCGATTGTAATCCACCAAATAATCATAAATATGCGCGATTTTTGCCTGTGCTGTGGCTTTTTGCGTGATAATAGGCTCGCCACTCAAATTTGCCGAAGTGAAAATCAGCGGTTTTTTGTAATCTTTGAAAAGTAGCTTATGAAGCGCAGAATAGGCGATAATAACGCCATAAGTGTTTAGATGAAAGCTCAAATTTTGTGGCAAAGCGACTTTGGGGCGATTTAGCAAAACAATGGGCGCAGATGGCGATAAAAGCGCGGTTTCCTCGTGCGCTGAAATGTGAAAATATTTTTTTGCGCTATTTATATCGCCAAACATTATCGCAAAAGGCTTGCGCGGACGGGATTTTCGCGCTCTCAACTCTGCAATCGCTTTTGTTTCAACCGCGCAAATTAGGTTAAATCCGCCGATTCCTTTAAGGCAAATAATTTTGCTTTGTTTGATTTTTTCGCACACATTGGCAAAAATCGCGCGTTGATTCGCAAAATCTGCGTTTGATTCGCGTGAATCTATGATTTTTTTGCTAGATTCGCGCCGATTCGCGCCTAAATCGCTACTAGATTCACACAAAACCTCAACGCCATTTTTATCAAAAATTTGCATTTTTATCCCGCAATCTGCGCAACTATTGGGCTGTGCGTGAAATCGCCGATTTTTTATGTCGCCATATTCACGCTCACAAGATTCGCACATTTTAAAGCCGCTCATCGCCGTTCGCTCCCTGTCGTAGGGCAGATTTTGAATGATACTCCATCTTGGACCGCAATTTATGCAGTTTATAAAAGCGTAGCCAAAACGCCTATTTTGCGGGTTTTGTAGCTCTTTTTGACAAGATTTACAAATCGCCAAATCGCGCGGAATCGCCGAATAAAAATACGATTCGTTAGTTTTGTCGCTCCCTATTATTTGAAAATCGCTAAAAATTTTTTTGGTGCGAATCGTTGATATTTTTATGTGAGAAATTATCGCATTTTGCGGGGGATTCGCCCTTAATTTTGCCACAAAATCCACCATTTTTTGCGAATCTTTTGCTTGTATCAAAATACTTATATTAGAATTTGTATTTTTTACGAAGCCTTTTAGGCGAAATTTTTTTGCCAAATTGGACACAAAAGGGCGGAATCCAACGCCCTGCACGATACCGCTTATAAAAATTTTTTTGCTAAAAATCGCAGAATCTGATATTTTTTTCATCATTTTTTACCTAAAAATCCCAAAAAATAGGGCAAAATAAAGATTGCTTTAAGTTTATTTTGCCTAAAATGCAATCCCTTTTTTAAAAAGGAATTAGGATTTTATCCTAAAAATTTAAATTTTGGAGAGTTTTTGTGAAAAGTATTTATGTTGGAAATATGCCTTACAGCGCGACAAAAGAGCAGATTGAAGAGTTGTTTGCGGAGTTTGGTGAAGTGAGTGCGGTAAGGATTATTTTAGATAGGGAAAGTAAGCGTCCAAAGGGGTTTTGCTTTGTTGAGATGGATGATGAGGGCGCGACAAAGGCGATTAGCGCGCTAAATGAAAAGGACTTTTTAGGGCGCAAACTTCGCGTAAATGAAGCACGCGGGAGAGATTAAGACTTTTTTTAATCGCAGAATCTAGCGCAGAATCTATGATTTTTTTTTCGGCGAGATTCTGCGGATTTTGTGTGATTTGCAGAATCTGCGGTAGATTCTGCGAATTTCTTGATTTTTCGGCGAGATTCTGCATTGCTTAAAATCTAGCGCAGAA
Organism: Helicobacter sp. 23-1044; assembly: GCF_053654695.1. Taxonomy (NCBI): domain Bacteria; kingdom Pseudomonadati; phylum Campylobacterota; class Epsilonproteobacteria; order Campylobacterales; family Helicobacteraceae; genus Helicobacter; species Helicobacter sp. 23-1044. The sequence continues at coordinate 116,203 of NZ_JBSIUQ010000006.1, read as the reverse complement.
TCTAATGCGCCTTTACTCCCGCCATCTGGCTATCATTTGCATAAAATAATAGCAGTTTTGGTGCTTCTAGTGCGTAGTTCATAATCCCTAGTTCGCTTCTATGCCAATTTTGGCGGTTAAAAATGCGATTTGGCGCGGGGAAAATGTATAGTTTCGTCTCCACGCTAGATTCTGCGAAAATCTTGCTAAAAGTTGTGTGCGCGCGTTTTGAGTGAAATTCGCTTGTGATGATGATGAGCTCATCAAGCGCATTTTGCGATAAAAAGTTAGCGATATCAAGTGCCTCATCTCTCGTGCTTTGCGCGCCAAGCGGATTTAGCGGGGGAATAATTTTGTAATTTACCTTTGCAAAATCTAGTGCGCCCTTCATCTGCGCCACCTCGCTTTGTATCGCGCCACCAAAGTCATATTCAATATAACTCGCGGGATTTGTAATAAAAATCATATCGCTAACGCCATAAATATAAAGCGCGACTGCGTAAAAAAGGCGAGATTGAACGCCTCCGCCCAAAAGCAAAATGGCGCGTTTTGGCGCAGAATCTGCGGTGGATTCTGCGGATTTTGGGCGAGATTCTGCGAATTTGGTGCGATTCGCAGAATCTGTGGGATTTTTTGGATGAGATTCTGCGATTTTTGGATTTTTAGATTCTGCGAATTTTGTGAAATTTTGCGCTAAATTGTGCGAAAAGCGCATAAAATCATCCTTCCTAAAATCGCTTGGCATTTTCTCAAAATAAAAGAAATCTGCATATTTTTGCGCCAAAAAGTCTCTAAAAGCAAACGCCAAAATCCCCACACACACAAGAGTTGCGATAAAAATCGCGCAATGCCTAAAAATCGTTTTTATAAACTTCATTCGCACACCTTGATAAATTTTAAAAATTCGCATTTTAGCAGAATCTAAATGAGTATTTTTGTAATAATTTTTTGCCTTAAACGATAATTTTTATCATTTAACTACTCTAAATGATAATTTTTATCTACAATATCACTTCAAATTTTACATTCAAAGGAGAAAAAATGGCAGATTTTAACAATCTAACAACTTCAAGCGGACGCCCTGTGGGCGATAATCAAAATGTGATGAGCGTGGGCGCAAGGGGTCCGCTTCTCTTGCAAGATGCGTGGTTTTTGGAGAAACTCGCGGCATTTGATAGAGAGCGAATCCCCGAGCGAGTGGTGCACGCGCGTGGTAGCGGGGCGCACGGCGTGCTAGAAATCACAAATGACATTAGCGAGTATTCAAAAGCGGAGGTTTTCAAAAAAGGCACGAAAACGCCGTTATTTATTCGTTTCTCAACGGTTGCGCCTGAGAGCGGTTCGGCAGATGCGGTGCGAGACCCGCGCGGATTTGCGATAAAGTTCTACACAACGCAGGGTAATTGGGACTTGGTAGGCAATAATACGCCTATTTTCTTTATCCGCGACCCGTATAAATTCCCTGACTTTATCCACAGCCAAAAGCGCGATTCACGCACACATATCCAAAACTCCGAGCGGTGGTGGGACTTTTGGTCGCTGACACCTGAATCGCTTCATATGGTGACTTATCTAATGGGCGATAGGGGGATACCTGCTAGTTATCGCAATATGAATGGCTATGGCAGTCACACTTTTAGCCTTATAAACGCCAAAAATCAGCGATTTTGGGTGAAGTTTCACTTTCACACAATGCAGGGCATTAAAAATCTCACAAACGAGCAAGCGGAGGCACTTCGCGCGAAAGATATGGATTCACACCAAAGGGATTTGTTTGAAGCAATCGAACGCGGTGAATATCCGCAGTGGCGATTTTCAATCCAAGTAATGCCTGAATCTGACGCCAAAACCTACAAATTTCACCCATTTGATGTGACAAAAGTGTGGAGCCACAAGGACTATCCGCTTATTGAAGTAGGCATAATGACGCTAAATAAAAATCCGCAAAATTACTTCGCCGAAGTGGAGCAAGCGGCGTTCAACCCCGCAAATATCGTGCCGGGCATTGGATTTAGCCCCGATAGATTATTGCAAGGGCGACTTTTTGCCTATGGCGACACGCAGCGATACCGACTTGGGGCAAATCATAATCAGCTCCCGATAAATGCGCCAAAGTCGCCCGTGCATTCTACGATTCGCGATGGATATATGACAAATGGCGGATACGGCGCAACTCGCAATTATGAGCCAAGCAATTTGGACGGATATAAGGATAATTGGGATTTGAAAGAGCCGATTTTAGACCCGCTTTGCTTTGAAAGTGACGCAAGACTCGCGCAGTGGGACTATCGCGCAGATGATGATGACTATTTCACACAGGCAGGGGACTTGTATCGCTTGATGAGTAGCGATGAAAAAGAGCGACTTTGCCAAACTATCGCAGGGACGATGGATGGCATAAATGAAAAGATTATAAAAGCGCAGTTAGCGCACTTTAAAAAGGCAGATGAGAATTACGGAGCGCGAATCGCGGAGCTATTAGCGAAATGAAAAATATCATTTTAGATTCTACGAACAATTTAAAATCGCAGAATCTAGCGCAGAATCCGCAAGATTCTACGCCAAATGTGGCGACTTCGCAGAATCTAGCGCAAAAATCGCAGAATCCGCAGAAAACTTCGCAGAATCTTAGCGCGGATGAATACGCCAAATTAGAAGAATTTGTGAAAATGTCCTTTGATTTTGCGCGAAATAACGAAGCGCAGAATCTAAAAATAATGCTAGAAAATGGGCTAAATCCAAATTTAGCAAACCACAAGGGCGACACTTTGCTAATGCTAGCAAGCTATCACAACGCTCTTGCGTGTGTGCGCCTTTTGCTAGACTTTGGCGCGAGTGTCGATAAGGCAAATGATAGGGGGCACACGCCGTTAGCTGGGGTTTGCTTTAAGGGGTATTTTGAAGTGGCAAAGGTGCTTTTAAGCGCGGGGGCAAGTCCAAATGGCAAGGGCGGTGCGCTAAGTCCCATAAATACGGCGATAATGTTTCGCAGAAAAGAGATTTTATCCTTGCTACTTGCGCATAGCACGCAAAAAATCCCGCTTTTTAAAAAAATCTTGGCAAAGATTTTGTGGGTGTGAGAGATTCTGCGTTTTTTATTTGAGGCGCAGAATCTCACACGAAAAAATCGCAGAATCTGCATTACTCTCTGTCATTGCGAGATTTGCCAAAGGCAAATCGTGGCAATCCAAATCAAATTGTCATTCTCGCGCGAGTGAAACGAGCGAAGAATCTATTTTTAGATTCTGCGATTCGCAGAATCTCACACGCGAAAAATCAAAAATCCGCAGAATCTAACGCATTTTTTGCTAAAATATGCCCTTTTTGAAAGGATAAAAATATGATTAAAAAATACGCAAAGAGGCTCGCTTCACGCATTTTCCTAAACCAAATCAAAGACACCAAAAAGCGCGATTTTATTCACAAACTGCTAAATGATGAATATTTTTATCAGCAAATTTTTAGGCAAAATCAAAGCGTTGAAAAACTCTACTTTTACGCGCATAATTACCTGCCAAATCCCCGCCTTGTGGTGGTGTGGATTGTGGGCGGGTTAGGAAATCAAATGTATTTATATGCGTTTGGGAGGGCGTTAGAAAAAATGGGGTATAGCGTGATTTTTGATGCGAGTGAGTATAAAAATAGCTTGCCTTTGGGCGTTTTGGTAGATTCTGCGAATTTAGATTCTGCGCTAGATTTTGCAAACGGGGGGGGGGGATTTACAAAAATCTAAAATCGCAGAATCTATCGTAAAATCCACAAAAATCGCAGAATCTAAATCCAAAAAATCCCCCAATCGCCCAAATATTCGCAACTTAGAACTTTTGCATTTTAACATTACAAAACCGCTTGATACGCACTTTGACAAAGATTTATTTTTCAAATTAGTCGATAAAGATTATGCGCCCAAAAAGCGTTATGCGCGCACACTAACAGGCGAAGTGTATATCTCAATCCCGCTTGGGACGCTAGAAATCGCGCCATTTAGCTATTTTGATGGATATTGGTTTAGCACGGAATATTTGAAAGATTCTGCGATTTTTACGGAATTTACGCTAAAATCGCCACTTTCAAAGGCAAATCAACTTCTAAAAAATCGCATTTTAAACACGCAAGATTCTGCGTTTTTACACATTCGGCGGGGCGATTATTTGGCGATTGAAAACTGCGCGAATTTGTGCGTGGGGCGGTATTATGAAGGGGCGATTTCGTTTTTGAAAAAGCGCGTGAAAAATCCGCATATTTTTATTTTCAGCAATGATATTTTGTGGTGCAGAGCGCACTTTTTGGCGACTTTGAGCGATGAAACAAAGGTAGGCGTGGAGTTTGAGTTTGTCGCAAATAATGGCGAGGGCAACGCAGCGCAGGAAATGGAGCTAATGCGCGCCTGTAAGCACGCGATTACGGCGAATTCGACTTTTAGCTGGTGGGCGGGATTTTTGATGGAAAATCCGCAAAAAATCGTGATTATGCCAAATCGCTATTTTAACGATGGGCGCGAGTTTTCAAAGGGTGATATTGCTATAAATTTTAAAGGTTCGGTGATGTTAGACTCGATAACAGGCGAAGTTTTGTAGATTCGCAGAATCTAAAAATATTTGTCATTACTAGCGCGATAACGAAGTATCTCAAAAAATGATTAGAGATTCTTCGCTACGCTATCGCTTCGCTCAGAATGACAAATTTTTGGATTGCTTCGGCGAATCTACGATTCTCCTCGCAATGACAGATTATTTTACAATTTGATTCGCGCTGCAAATCACAATCGAAGTAATGGCGGTTTTTGCGAAGCAAAAATAAAAAATAATTAGCGACTAGCGCGGAAGTATTTTGGATGAGAGCCAACGGGTTGCGAGTGAAACGAAGCAAAAATCGGGGTTGCGAAGCCACGAGCGAGGAAATAGAACTAATGGTTCATTGACGAAGCGAGTGGCGAGTCTCCCCGATTTATCGCCAAAAGACAACGCGCACTATGTTTTCAATATCCGCATCGCATTTGACAGCGCGATTAGCGCCACGCCCACATCGCCAAACACCGCTTCCCAAATGTTTGCCACGCCAAAAAGCCCTAGCACGATAAAAACCATTTTCACACCTAGCGCAAAGCCGATATTTTGCCAGATTATGCGCTTTGTTTTTCGTGCGATTTTTATGGCGGTTGCGATTTTTGATAGACTATCATCAACTATCAAAATATCCGCGCTCTCTTTGCTGACATCGCTTCCCACGCCTCCCATACTTATGCCTATGTCCGCACAAGCGATACTTGGGGCGTCATTTATGCCATCGCCCACAAATACGCTTTTGCCCTTTGAAACGCGCGAATCGCGTGAAAATTCGCCAAAGATTCGCGCCTTTTCTTCGGGCAAGAGATTATAATGCACTTCATCTAGCCCCAAACTCGCGCTGATTTCTTTTGTTGCAAACTCATTGTCGCCTGTAAGCATTGCCATTTTCTTCACGCCCAAATCGCGCAATTCACGCACCGCACGGACACTATCGTCCTTTAACTCATCTGCTATCATTATATAACCCGCATATTTGTCATTTACAGCAATATGCGCCACCGTGCCTTGAATCTCGCAGTTATCGTGCGCCACATTGAATTTATGCAAAATCTTATCATTCCCCGCCAAAATATTTTGATAATTGCAAGTCGCTTTTATGCCCATACCGCTTATGTTTTCGTGCGTTGTGTGAGTGCAAGAATGTGAAATAGTGTGGCTATTTACGCGCTTTTCATACTCTGCCTTTATCGCTAGGGCGATTGGGTGATTTGAGAAATTTTCCGCGCAAAAGGCATATTGCAACACTTCATCTTCGCTAAAACCATTTTGCGCTTCGATTTTTATAATCTTAAAGACACCCTTTGTGAGCGTCCCTGTCTTGTCAAAAGCGATGTGGCTAACTTCGCTTAATGCCTCCAAATAATTCGCGCCTTTGATTAAAATCGCATTTTTGGACGCCGCCCCGATTCCCCCAAAATATGCGAGTGGCACAGAAATCACAAGCGCACACGGACAGCTAACCATTAGCACCACAAGTGCGCGGTAAATCCAATCATTAAATGCGCCAAACCCAAGCAGTGGCGGGACAATAGCCACGCAAAGCGCAAAGAAAAACACGATAGGCGTGTATGTTCTTGCGAATTTTGTGATGAAACTCTCTGCCTTTGCTTTGTTTTGAGTGGCATTTTGGACTAAATCAATGATTTTTGCGACACTCGAATCCGCATATAACTTCGTGGCGCGGACTTCTAAAACGCCATTTAGATTGAGCGTCCCGCCTAAAATTTTGCTATCCTTTTTTGCCAAAACGGGGATAGGTTCGCCTGTGAGTGCCTTCGTGTCGATGGTGCTTTCTCCGTTTATCACAATGCTATCAAGCGGGATTTTTTCGCCCGGATACACGATAAAAATATCGTCCTTTTGCAAATCTTTTGGCGCAATGTTTGTGATTTTAGATTCGCGCTTCAAATGCGCGATATTTGGGGCGATTTGGAGCAGCGATTTTATGGATTTTTTGGAGTTATTTAGTGCCATTTCTTGAAAAAATTCGCCTGTGCGAAAAAATAGCATTATAGCCACCGCCTCTTCATAGGCTTCTATCGCAAATGCCGCGATTGTGGCGATAAACATTAGCGCGTTTTCATCAAAAAAATCGCCTTTTTTGAAGTTTGCAAAGGCGTTTATGAAAATCTCTTTGCCTGAGATGAGATAGATTGCCACAAGAATGATGATTGCGCCGTATTGTAGGACTTGGATTTGCGTAAAGTGTAGTGTTGCCACCGCACCCAAAAATATCGCAATTAAAGTCAAAAGAAACGCTAATTCTCTTTTTGTGCTGAAATTCGCAGAATCTTCGCACTCCACGCGAAAATCACAGCAAGAGCAAGGTTTTGGTTTTAGCATAGAAACTCTTTATTTTAAGATTCTGCGTTTTGGCGCAAATTGCGTTTTTGGCGCAATTTGGCGTTTTGGCGCAAATTTAAGGGGCGGATTTTATAGAAATTATGCTTAAAATCTCGCTAGATTCTGCGAAAAACGCAGAATTTAATATGAAATTTACCCACCCCCTTAATCCCCCTCCGCAAGGGAGGGGGAAATTAGATTCTGTAAAATTCGCAGAATCTGCCCTCATTTCGTCATTGCGAGGCGCACGAAGCGAAGCAACCATCCAAAAAAATAAAATGGATTGCCACGAATGGACTTCGTCCATTCTCGCAATGACGGAAAAAATGCGAAAATTCGCAGAATCTCGCAATGACGGATTTTTTTGCACTTTGATTTGCCTTGCGAAGCACAATCGAAGTAATTGCGGTAGTGCTTTCGTAGTTTTTGCTAAATTTTGGGCGTGAGACTAGACTAGCGGTCTGCGAATGCCCGAAATTTAGCAAATCTGCGGAATGATTACCCAAGAACAAATTGCCAAAAAATTCGCAGAATCTTAATAACTTTTAATGCTATAATTCCCCTTTTCGCAAAGAAATTATTTTCACAAAAAAGGACGCACTATGAGCAAAATTTTGCTAATTGAGGATGATTTGGAAATGCAGGGATTGATTGTGGCGTATCTCACGCAAAGCAAATACGAGGTTATCCCCACGCACCTGCCTTCAAAGGCGTTAGAGATTTTGGAGGGGCGCACAAATATTGATTTAATCATTTTGGATTTGACTTTGCCTGAAATGGACGGACTAAAATTATGCAAGCGCATTCGTAAATTAACGCAAGCACCCATCATCATTTCATCCGCGCGGGGCGATATTTACAACAAAGTCGAGGGATTTGATTTAGGTGCGGATGACTATTTGGCGAAGCCCTATGAGCCTGTGGAGCTTTTGGCACGGATAAATGCCCTGCTTCGGCGACTAAAACCAAAGAGCATTAAAGTCGGCAGTATTGAGATAAACGCAGAATCTCGCGCGGTGATTGTCGATGGGATGAATGTGGATTTGACGCCTACGGAGTTTGAGATTTTATTTTTCCTAATTGAAAATCGCCAAAAGCCGATGAGCAGGGAGCAAATCGCAAATAGCATTTCATCGATGGGTGAGGATTCTACGCTACGGAGCATTGATACGCATATTCGCAATATTCGCAGTAAAATCAATGATAACGCGAAGGATGCGAGGTTTATTCAGTCGGTGTGGGGGATTGGGTATAAGTTTTGTGTGTAGATTTTGGTGGGGCAATTTGCCTTTGGGTTTTGGCAATTTGTTCTCGGGTAATCATTCCGCAGATTTGACAAATTGTCACAAGGCACGGACACAAAAGTCCGCTATCCTTGTGTCGATTCACCAAAAACTACGAAAGCACTACTGCGATTCCTTCCGTTGTAGATTCTGCGAATCGCAGAATCTAATGAAAAAAATGCAGATTCTGCGACAGATTCTGCGAATCAAACACAAATCGCAGAATCCGCCACCACGCCGTCATTGCGAGGCGCACGAAGCGAAGCGAGTGCAACGAAGCAATCTAATAACATCAAAAAAACAATGGATTGCCACGATTCTGCTTCGCAGAATCTCGCAATGACGGAAACAGCGCACTAGATTCTGCGATTCGCACGAAAATCGCAGAATCTCGCATTTTCTCGCGCAATCTCACAATCCCAAATTTTAATCAATTTTAATCAAAGCAAAATTTAGTAAAATAAATTCAGCAAATTCAAAGCAAAAAACAAAAAAAGGATTTATTTGCAGTTAAAACATAAATTTTTACTTTTGGCGGTGATTTTATTTGTGGCGTCTCTTGCCTTTGCGTATCGCACAAGTGCGCTGATTTACGAGAGTGAGAGCAAGCGACTGCAAAATGAAATCGTGGTTTTTGCCCAAAGTATCATTCCGTATTATCTAAATGGCAATTTGAGCGTGGTGGAAAAATTTAGGGAAAATTTTGGTTATAAAAAACTGCAAAACGCCCCAAAGGACGCAAAGATTTTATTCGCAGAATCTAATGGCATTTTGGAGTTTAAAATCTATGAGTTTGGCAAAATGATTGGATTTAGCGTGAATTTTATGGATGATGCGCTTTACTTAGCGAGGGATAAGGATTTAGGTGCGTGGGATAGGTATAAAAGATTTATGTTGCTTTTTCAATCTGCGCTAATTGCGCTAATTTTATTTTTTGTATTTTATCAGATTCTGCGTCCGCTTCAAGTGCTAAAAAACTCCATCGATGAACTAAAAAGCGGGGTTTTCGCTAAAAAATTGCACCCGCATTCAAATGATGAAATTGGCGCACTTTTTCGGGCATTTAATGAGATGAATGAAAAAATCACCAAAATGATAAAGGCACGAGAGTTAATCACGCGAAACATCGCCCACGAACTTCGCACGCCACTTGCCAAAATCAAACTTGCATTAGAGCTAAAAAGTGGCGATGAGCTAAAAAAAGATTTGCAAAAATACATAAATTCGCTAAATCGCATTAGCCAAAGTATGCTAGAATTTGAGCGCATTCAAAGCGAAAACTTTAAATTGCGAAACGATTATTTTGAGAGCGAAAGCGCGGTGTTTGAGGCGTTGAAGGATTTGGATGATAGGCTGATTTGCCTAAATGTGATTAAAAGTGTGAAAATTAAGGGCGATTTGCATTTATTTTCCATCGCAATCAAAAATCTAATCGAAAATGCGATAAAATACGGCGAAAATGGCGAAGTTAGCGTGGAGCTAAATGAAAATGGCATTTTATTTACAAATAAAGGACAGATTCTGCGAAATGATATTTCATACTATTTTGAGCCGTTTTATCGTGGCGATATCACGAAACAAGGCTATGGCTTGGGATTGTCGCTTGTGAAAGAAATCGTTTTGCTGCATAAGATGAGTATAAATTATCATTACGATTGCGGAAAGCATAATTTTTATATCAAATGGTGAAAATAAATGAGAGTTATAAACTTTTTTTACGAAAATGACGAGAGTTTGGCGGAGAGATTAAGCGCGATTAAAAGCGAAAAAAATATTTTTATTCAAATCTTTTGCGGGGCATCGTTGCGAAAAAAGGCACTGCCTTTGCTATCATTTATATCGCAGAATCTCCCACAGGCGAAGGTTTTATTAGCATCATCCTTTGCGGAGATGAGCGATGGAGAGTATAAAAGCAACTCTATTTCAATCTCTATTTCCATCTTTCAAAAAACAAATATCAAAACTTTGAGTTTTGGCAATGAAAATCCCACAAATATCGCTGATAAAATCGCAATAAGCACCACAAAGCAAACCAAAATGGTAATTATATTTTGCAATGGGCTGCAAATAAACTCCGCCATTCTTTTAGAATCACTCACAAAGCAAATCCCGCAAGTTGTGATTGCCGGGGGAAATGTAAGCGATGATTTGCACTTTGGCAAGTGCTTTGTAGGGAGTGATAAAGGCATTGAAAATATCGCAGTTAGCGTGGCGATTTTGGATAGTGAAGTGCTTAAAATTTATAGAGATTATATTTTTGAATACAACCGCATAGGACTTGATATGGTGGTAACTCACGCAGAAAATGGCGTAGTTTATAAAATCAACAATCAACCAATAATGGACATTTACAAGCGATATTTGGGAAAATACATTAGCGATACTTTGCCTGAGAATGGATATCAATTCCCGCTGACATTTTTTGATGGCGATTTGCTCGTGGGGCGAACGGTGTTTGGGAAAACAAAGGAAGGCGGACTAATTTATGGTGGCGATATAAAAAAAGGCACAAAAGTCAAATTTGGCGTGGCAAGTAGCTTGGATATTATGACTGAGATGAGTAAGCAGCTAATCTCGCTCTCATCGCAAAATATCGATGCGTTTTATGTGTATTCGTGCGTGGGGCGGTATTTGTATTTCAAAGATACGATTTTGGATTACAATGTCAAAATGTTTAATAATATCGCGCCGATGGCGGGATTTTTCACCTTTGGGGAGTTTTATCACAAAGGCAATAAAAATTACTTGCTAAATAATACAAACACCTTCATCGCCCTAAGCGAGGGCACAAATGAGCCAAAGTCAAACACAATCCACGAGTTAGACGCACAGCCAAATACCGCCGATACGATAATTTATGGATTGCGAAATCTTAGTAGCGTCTCAAATAGCGATTATTTGGAGATTATGAGTATTTTCAAACAATATAAAGATTTGCTAGAAAAGTCGCTAATTGTGATATATTTTGATAAAAATGGAAATATTATCGATGCGAATAATTTATTCTTAAATATCGCAAAATACGCAAAAAGCGAGATTGTCGGGCGGAAGTTTGGCAGTATTATTGCAGCAGATTCTGCGAATAATATTAGCGATATTTGGAATGCGATAAAAGAAAAGCAAATCTTTTCAGGCATTATAAAAAGCAAGGCAAGCGATAATAGCGACTTTTACACAAAAACCATCATAAAACCCATCTTTAACAAGCAAAATGAAATTATGCTTTATGTTTGCTCGATGGATGATGTGACGAACTTTGAGGTAAATAAGCAAAATTTAGAGCGAAGCGTCTCGGTGCTTACGGAAACTTCGCTAGAAAAAAACATAATCATCGATAATTACAACTCGCTTTTGGATAGAAGCACAGCAATGGTGCGAATAAAAAATGAGCGATTTATCGAGGTAAATAAAAGTTGCGAAGAGATGTTTGGCTATGATAGGCAAAGTATGATAAATAAGCACGTCTCGCTGATTTTAAAACCAAATAAAGATATGTCAGCCATCATCGGCAAAATCCGCAAAACTCTGCAAGAAAAAGGTTATGAAAAATTATATATGGACTGCGTGGATAGCAATAATAAAACGATTTTCGTCCAAGTGTATTTGATGGGGATAAAGTCGCATAAAAGTAGCACTTATGATGAAGCCTATGGCATTTTGCATAATGTCACAGAGCTATTCCAAATGCAAAAAGAGCTAGAAGATGTCCAAAAAGAAGTCCTTTATGCGATGGGGACGATAAGCGAGGGGCGTTCGCGCGAGACGGGCAATCATATCAAGCGCGTGGCGGAATTCACCTATTTGCTTTCAAATCTCTATGGATTGGATAAAAAAACCGCCGAGCTTTACAAAATCGCCTCCCCAATGCACGACATAGGCAAGCTAGCAATCCCAGACCATATCTTGCATAAGCCGGGCAAACTCACAGATGAAGAATTTGCAGAGATGAAAACCCACGCACAAAAGGGCTATGATATGCTTTGCTTTTCAAATCGCTCGATTTTAAGGACGGCAGCTGAAATCGCGCTCACACACCACGAATGGTGGAATGGAAATGGCTACCCAAATAAATTAGAGGGCGAAAATATCCCAATTTGTGGGCGAATCGTAGCTGTGGCAGATGTCTTTGATGCGCTAAGCCACGATAGATGCTACAAAAAAGCGTGGCCCATAAATGAAGTCATCGAGCATTTTATCAAAAATAAGGGCGTGCAGTTTGATGCGAAAATCGTGGATTTGTTGCTCGAAAATATCGATGAGTTTTTGAAAATCAAAGAGAGGTATGCGGATACATTTTGCGAGTTAGAGGGCGGGGGACATTAAATGTTTGGCAATTTGTTCTGGGGTAATCATTTGCGTTGTTTTGGCACAAAATTTCGCTCAATGGACGCCCAAGTCCTATTTCGCTCATTTCGCGCCAAAACAACGCAAAGCACCACCGCCATTACTTCGATTGTGATTCGCAATGCGAATCAAAGCGCAAAAAATCTGTCATTGCGAGGCAGTTTGAGCGAAGCGAAAACAACGAAGCAATCCAAACAAAATTTAGTCGCGCAAAGCGCACCCAAAACTCGCCCGCTTCGTGGTGCAAAAAATCGGTTTCAAACGAGCAGTAGTGCGAGTGCCGATTTTTTGCTAGAAGCGGAAAAGCGAGGCACTCCCCCTAAAAGCGAAAAAGCGGCTGCTTTTTGGGAACACAATTTAAATGAAGTCGGGGGGAGCGGGAGCGGGGTGCAGCCCTTTTTGCGAAAAGATTCAAGTGAATCGAATGCTAAAAATGGCGCAACTATCGCAGATTCTGCGAATCAAATAAAAAATGCAGAATCCCAAATTCTCCCCCTCCCTTGCGGAGGGGGACAAAGGGGGTGGGTAAAATTCAACCTTTCGTCATTGCGAGATTTGCCTTTGGCAAATCGTGGCAATCCACAAAAAAAATATTTAGTTTCTACGATTCACACAAAAATCGCAGAATCCACCCCAAAATCGCAGAATCCACACGCAGAATCTAATAAAAAAACCCAAATCCACGCGGAAGTATCTTTGAGTGATTTTGTGGGTTTTGGAGCGATTGGGCGCGAAAATAGGACATTAAGTCCATTGAGCGCACAAGAGCGAACAATCCCGCAAAAGCACCAAAGAGACAACGCGAAAAGAATCTATATGCAAGGATAACGCTATGCTTCGTTTCGCTCCCTCCCCTACCGGCGATATGCACATCGGCAACCTACGCGCTGCGATTTTAAACTATATCATCGCAAAACAGCGTGGCGAAAAGTTTTTGATTCGCATCGAAGACACGGATAAAGCCCGAAATATCGATGGCAAAGACATTGAGATTTTGCAAATCCTAAATCTCTTTGGGCTTTTTTGGGACAAATTAGTCTATCAAAGCGATAATTTTAAGATTCATAACGATTTAGCCGAGCGACTTGTGGCGCAAGGACAGGCATTTTATTGCTACGCCACAAAGGATTTTTTAGACAAAAAGAGAGATGAGGCATTAGCGCAAAAAAGGGCATTTCGCTATGATGATTCGTGGGCAGAAATTTGCAAAGGTGAAAACAAAAACCCTGTGATTCGTTTGAAAGGTGATTTGGGCGCGGAATCTATAAGTTTTACTGACGAGATTAAAGGCACTTGCACTTTTAGCCAAAATGAAATCGATAGCTTTGTGATTATCCGCGATGATGGTGTGCCAACCTACAATTTCGCGTGTGCGGTTGATGATATGATTTATGACATTAGCTTTATCATTCGTGGCGAGGACCACACGAGCAACACGCCAAAGCAGATTTTGGTGCATAAAAAGTTAGGCTATGAGCGCGAAATCAAATACGCGCACCTGCCGATAATCCTAAATGATTCGGGCAAAAAGATGAGCAAAAGAGAGAGCGAATCAAGCGTGAAATGGCTTTTGGAGCAGGGATTTTTGCCCCGCGCGATTTTGAATTATTTGCTTTTGATGGGCAATAATCCGCCAACTGAGATTTTTACGCTTGATGATGCGATAAAGTGGTTTGATTTATCGCAACTCTCAAAATCCCCCGTGCGCTTTGATATGAATCAACTACGCCACATAAATCGCGAACATTTAAGGCGATTAAGCGAAAACGAAATTGGGTTATTGCTTGAATCATCAAGTGCGATTTTAGGCAATTTGTCTTTGGGTAATCATTGCGTAGATTTGCAAAATTTCGGGGCTTCGCAGACCGCTAGTCTAGTCTCAGCCCCAAAATTTCGCAAAAACTCCACAAGCACTACCGCAAATACTAGAATTGATTTAAATACACCCGAATCGTCATTGCGAGGCAGTTTGAGCGAAGCGAAAACAACGAAGCAATCCAAAAAAAATAATCCGTGCGATAGCACCGAATCTCGCAATGACAAAATAAGTGGCAATTCAAACGAATTTATCAAATCTCTTGGCAATCTTGGCAAAATCTTTTTAGAAGAATCCTCCACACTAAATGAGATTCGCGACAAAGTTGAGCGGATTTTTATCCCACGAGATTTTAGCGATTTTGAGTTTGCAGATAATGCAAAAATCTTAAAAAATGCAATTTTGGCGGAGCTAAATGCAGAATCTAGCAAATTCGCAGAATCTACCCACCCCCTAACCCCCTCCGCAAGGGAGGGGGAACAAATTGATTCAATCTCCGCAAGGGAGGGGGAACAAGTTGATTCAATCACCGCAAGGGAGGGGGGAGCATTCGCAGAATCTTCCGCAAAGTCAAATCAAAACGCCACTTCAAGCGCATTTGCCGACTTTGATTCACTAAAAAGCACCCTTTTGCAAAAGTGCGATTTTAAGGGCAAGGCGTTTTTTGCGCCACTTCGATTTTTGCTCACAGGTGCGCACAAAGGACCGCATTTGGATATTTTGTATCCGCATTTGCGCCCATTTTTGGCGCAAATTTTAAAGGATTAGCAATGATTCGCCCATTTTTGGCACACATTTTAAAGGATTAAAAAATGGTTTTAAGCACATTTTTAAGCGCGGTGGCGCAGATTTTGCACTTTGTTTTGACTATCTACACTTGGATTGTCATAATCGCGGCACTTTGCTCACTAGTCCAAGCAAATCCGTATAATAAAATCGTGCAGATTCTCTACACGCTCACAGAGCCGCTGTATGCGTGGATTCGCCGTTTTATCCCCACTATTTTTGGTGGCATTGATTTTGCTCCGTTTATTGTGATTATTGTTTTGAAATTTGTGGATTTATTTTTTGTAAGGATTTTATTTAACTATGCGCAGAATCTCTAAAATTTTTATCAGTTTTTTGCTTTTTTGTAACGCTATAAATGCACTCACGCTTAGCGAGATTGAGAGCAAAGAAAAGGGCGTAGCACGGGACTTTTATCTATATTTATATTTGCAAGAAAATAGCAATTTAGACGCAGAGTCTATGCTAAAAATTTATCATTTAATTGACAATAAAATCCCAAAAATTATGCAGCTTTTAAAAATCCCAAAAGATTCGCTCCCCAAAGATGCGCAATGCAAGGCAAAATCGCTAAAAGATTTGCAAAAAAGCGATGATGAGTGCTTTAACTTTGGAGTGAAATTAGACTACGCCACGCAGTTAAGCGCGAAAGATTTAGCGCGAATTACAAATCCAAAAATGAAAAATCGCATTGAGATTTTGCGCGAAAAAAGCGGGATTTTAGATTTGATTTTGACATTAGATGGGGCGGAGTTTAGCGCGATTTTTAGCGCGGTTAGCAAAAAAAATGCAATTTTTAATGTCGCCCCAAAAAATCCGCAAAATCTATCAAACAAAAATTTCGCCCAAACAATCTACAACATTGTCATTAGCAAAAAGTATCCAAACTTTACAAATGCCTTGCTTGGCGCAAAAATCGAAGGTGTGAATGATTGGACATTTTACGCGCTTGGGTTAAATGAGCTCACAAACGGCGGCAGCGCGAAAAAGGCACTTGCATATTTTGAAAATGCCGCAAATAGCGCGAGTTTCAAACTAATGAAAGATAAATCGCTCTTTTGGTGCTACAAAATCGCCGAATCGCTTGAAGATTCAGCGAAAAAAGATTCCATAAAAAAAGATTCAACGACACAAATTTCTCCCAAAAAAGACGACTTTTTAGCGCAGTTAGCGCAAAGTTCGCATTTTAATCTTTACTCGCTTTATGCGGTGAAAAAGCTAGGCACAAAGCCAAAATTTCACATCATCGATGAAACAAATGAGATTTTTAAAAATATCGCGCCACCAAAGCAAAATTTCGACATAAGCGACCCATTTGCGTGGCAAAAATTGCGAAGCGAAATCATTGCCACAAAGGACAAAGACGCGCTAATCAAACTCGCCAAATCGCTGTATTTCAAAGACAATATGCCACATTTGGTGTTCGCGCTAAATCGCTATTTTGACTTTAAGAAAAGTTTTTTTGTGAAACCTTACAAGGGCGATTTGAAGTTTGATGATGAAAATCTCGTATTCGCGGTGGCAAGGCAAGAAAGCGCGTTTTTGCCATCTGTGATTTCTCGCTCTTACGCGCTTGGTATGATGCAAATTATGCCTTTTAATGTGGAGAGTTTCGCAAAGGCGCTTGGCACGGAGAATATCACTTATGAAAGTATGTTTAACCCGCAGATTGCGCTAAAATTTGGGGATTATTATTTAGCGCACCTTAAAAAAGAGTTCGCCCACCCGCTTTTTGTGAGCTATGCGTATAATGGCGGACCGACTTTTATTCGCAACTTTTTAAAGGACGCCAAAAATTTTAGCGCGAAAAATGCCTTTGAGCCGTGGATAAGTATGGAGTTTATCCCATTTGAAGAAAGTCGCTTTTATGCGTGTAGCGTGATGGCAAATTACATAATTTACCGCGAGATAGATGGCGAAAATGTCGATATGGACGCATTTTTTAGGGAGACGCTTCGATAGATTCTGCGATTAGATTCTGCGAATCATATAATTTTCGCAGAATCTCGCAAATTTGTAATTTTTCGCAGAATCTCGTAAATTCGCATTTTTTTTCGCAGAATCTCGCAAATTTCGCAGAATCTGCAAATAAAAATTCACAAAAATTTAATACTTTTGCCCTAAAATGCAATTTATTTTTAAAATTAAGGTAATTTTGTGAAATTAAAAGTGCTACTTTTTTGCATATTTATGGCGAGTGCCGCAGCAGAGCAGTTTGGCGGATTTTTGGAGTTCGTGTATGATGAGGCGTCAAAACTGCACCTAAATAAATCCCAGCAAATCGCGCTTAATGAAATCATCAAAAATCATCACAATTTCCTGCGCCAATGGTATGTTGATATGAAAAAAAATAATGAGCAGATTTTGCAAAAATTCACCACTTCAAATCTCCCGCACAGCGCGATAGAATTCACGCACGGGAGGCAGCTCTCCGCCGAGCGCATCGATGCGGAATATAAATTTATATTAGAAGTGTATGAAATGCTTGATGAGACGCAAAGGAAGGCATTTCGGGAGAAAATGGGACGCTAGATTTTATTTAGATTCTGCGAAATGTGCGAGATTCTGCGAAAATCGCAGAATCTTTGCCATTCAAATCATATTTTTTGCTAAAATCTCGCAATTTTTTCACAAAGGATTCCTATGCAGCTAATCGATGGTTTTGGGCGCACAATCGATTATATCCGCATTTCAGTTACGAAAAATTGCAATTTTCGCTGCCTTTATTGTATGCCAAATACGCCCGAGATTATCGATGAGCGCGTGATTGCGCTCCCGCAAATGCTAGAATTTCTAAAAATCGCAATGGACTTTGGCGTCCGCAAAATCCGCATTACAGGTGGCGAACCGCTTTTGCGAAAGGATTTGAGTGAGTTTATCGCCGGGATTTACGCGCACAAGGGCGATATAGAAGTCGCACTCACCACAAACGCCTATTATTTGGCGCAAAACGCGCTAAAATTAAAAGAGGCGGGATTGAAGCGCATAAATATTTCGCTTGATAGCCTAGATTCAGCAAAAATAGCGCAAATCGCCCAAAGGGACGCGCATTCAAAGATAATGGATGGCATAATTGCCGCCAAAAACGCAGGACTAAAAATCAAACTAAATATGGTCCCACTGCGCGGGATAAACGATGATGAAATCGCCGAAATGCTTTTGTTTGCGCAAAAAAATGGATTTTTGCTACGATATATCGAGTATATGAGCAATTCTTTCGCAAACGGGGCGATTTGCGGTATGCGAAGCGATGAGATTTTGGCGAAATTAAGCGAAAGATTTAGCGTGAAAATGCTAAAAAAAGAAAATTTTGGTCCCGCGAAATTATATGAATTCACCCCCAAAATCGCAGAATCTAGCGGAGATTCGGCGAATCTCAAACTCTCCCCATCCCTTGCGGATGGGATTCACAAAAATATCCCCCCTCCCTTGCGGAGGGGGCTAGGGGGTGGGTTCAATCCAAATCCCACAGATTTTGCGAATCAAAACGGCGTTTTTGGCATTATCGCCCCGCACAACGATGATTTTTGCACTTCTTGCAATCGCATTCGCATAACAAGCGATGGCATAATCTGCCCCTGCCTTTATTTCGAAGACGCGGTGGATTTAGGGGAGGCAATCAAAAACGGCGACAAAGACGCGATGAGAGCGGGTTTGCTAAAAGCAATCGCAAACAAACCCGAAAAAAACAAATGGAGCGAAAACGCAATATCAACTCGCGCATTTTACGAAACAGGCGGATAATGCAAATTTAAGCAACGCAAGATTCTGCGATTTAATGCGAGATTTTAACGCGAGATTCTGCGGATTTTAGGGCGATTTTTGAATAAATCGCAGAATCTGCGATTGATTTTGGGCGAGATTCTGCGAAATTATTACGCCGTCATTGCGAGGAAGTGCGTGGCACTGACGAAGCAATCCACAAAATAAAGCGAATCGCCACCACTTCGTCATTGCGAGGCAGTTTGAGCGAAGCGAAAACAACGAAGCAATCCAAAATTAGATTCTGCGTTTTTTGCAAATTTCACACTAGATTCTGCGTTTTTTGCAAATTTCGCACTAGATTCTGCGAAATTTCACAGATTCTACGGCAGATTCTGCGATTTTCACAAAATCAAAAATTTCACAAAATCAAAAATTTCGCAAAAATCCTAAATTTTCACTCGTCCCTCCATCGCCCTTTGCAAAGAGAGTTTATCGATATTATCTAGCCCCACGCCCGTTGGGATGCCCTGCGCGATTTTAGAAAATGTGAGATTTGCGCCCTGCAATTTGTCCTCGATATAAAGCATCATCGCCTCGCTACTTAAAGACGGCGAAAAGGCAAAGATGATTTCGCGCTTTTCATACTCGGCGATTTTAGCGCGAATATCGGCGAAATCAACCTCTTTTACGCTACTAATCACAAAGTAGCTCCCGCCAAAAACGCCCATTTCTTCAAGCGTCAAAATATCTTTCGCGCTACTTACAATGCAAAGACTTTGATGATACAAACGCGCCGAATCTTCGCAAATCGCGCAAATTTTGCCCTCCGCCATCCCGCCACAAATCTCGCAAACCTGCACTTGCGAAATCGCGCTTTCAATGCAGTGTGCGATATTTAACGCTAACATTTTATTTTCAATCGCAAGTGTGTAGGCGATTTTGAGTGCGGATTTGCGCCCGATGGTGGGGATTTGTTCGAGTTGCTCGACAAGTAAGTTAAATGATTTCATATTTAATTTTTAAGCAAAAAAAGTGCCAAAGGTTTGCGAGATTCTGCGTTTTATAAAATTTTCGCACGAGTCGCAGAATCTCTCCACGAAATTCGCAGAATCTAGATTGCCACGACTTGCAAGCAAGTCTCGCAATGACGAAGCGGGGCAAAAATCTCACTTCCCAAAATGCAAATTATTTGCCTTCTGCATTTGCTTTGGCGTAATCCCATATTTCTCGCCAAATCGCTTGATAAACCACGCCATCGAGTTGATTTTCAGCTCTTTGCAAATCTCGGTGACATTTTTATTGCTAAATTCAAGCAGTAGTTTTGCCCGCTCAAACTTCTCATTATCAATCCACTCTTTGGGCGAAATGCCAAAACTCAACTTAAAATTACGACTAAAAATCGACAAATTCATCTCAAAAAAGTCCGCCATCTCGCGCACATTGGCAAACTCTCTGCCGTTATTATTTAGCAAAGTCGCAAACAAAGGGCAGTCCTCAATAATCTCGCGAATATACCCCGCAAACACCATATCCTCGCGGTTTAGCAGTAGCAAAAATAGCGTCTCCATCTTTAACTTTATGATTTCTTTGAAAATATTGCTATTTAGTTGATTTTTATGCGCAAAATAGACTTTTAACGCCATAATTTGCTCGTTGATATAATCATCGCTTGAAATCTTGTAATGCTCGCATTTCGCGCCATTTTGAAGCAAATCAAAAACGAAGCGATGTTTGCTTAGAAATTTCAGCAAAAAGATATTTGAAAAAAATATGCAGTAAGATTGATAAATGCCCTGCTTTGCTTCATTTTTGGCGTCTAACTTGCCCTTTTTGATGAATAAAATCTCATTTTCATTTTGCATAAACTCGCCATTTGCCAAAATCTTGCGCCCTTTTAGGATAAACATAATGATATTTCGCGATGCGTTGATTTGGATTTTGCCCGTGCTTGTGCCTTTGTAGTTTAGTGCCAAAATCTCATCATAGTCCAAAAAGTCCTGTGTGTAGCGGTTTTCCCCCAAATGCTCATCGCACAAAATGTTGTTTTTTGTCTCCATTTTTACCCCCTAAATTTTCCAAAACAATGTAATTTTAGCAAATTTTTGGCATAAATGGGCGAGATTCTGCGATTAAATCGCAGAATCTGTGTTGCTCTCCGTCATTGCGAGGAAGTGCGTAGCACTGATAAAGCAATCCATAAATTAAAACGAGTCGCCACACTTCGTCATTGCGAGTCCTTGCGTTAGCAAGGCGAAGCAATCCACAATTAGATTCTGCGATTTTTGCAAAATTCACACTAGATTCTGCGAGATTTTACAGATTCTACGATAGATTCTGCGATTTAAACCAAACTCCAATTTACCCCTGCGATGCCTTTGGCGCACAAAAATTCATTGCATTTGCTAAAATGTCCGCAACCCACAAATCCACGCGCTAGTGGCGATGGGTGCGGTGCTTCAAGCACTAAATGTCGGCGCGAATCTATGAGCGATTTTTTGCCCCGTGCGTAGTTGCCCCAAAGCATAAAGACGATATTTTCGCGCCTTTGTGAGAGAATCTCAATCACTTTGTCGGTGAAAATCTCCCACCCAAAGCCTTTGTGTGAGAGTGCTTTGCCAAGCTCCACGCTTAAAAGCGCGTTTAGCAAAAGAACGCCCTCCCTTGCCCACGCGCTCAAATCGCCATTTTGTGGCGAATCTATATTTAAATCGCGCTTGATTTCTTTAAAGATATTTTTAAGCGATGGCGGAGGTGTAACGCCACGGGGGACGCTAAAAGATAGCCCCATAGCTTGTGCTATCCCGCGCTCTACGCCGTGATAAGGGTCTTGCCCCAAAATGACGACTTTCACGCACGAAAACGGCACGAGATTGAAAGCATTGAAAAGCAATTTTGGCGGTGGCAAAATGGTGGATTTTTTGAGTGCGTCATAATATTTGGCGCAAATCTCCGCAAAATAGGGCTTGTCAAACTCATCTTGCAAGACATTTTTCCACGAATCTTCGATTTGAACTTCCATAAAATAACCTTAAAAATTTTTAAGATATTTCGACTTTTTCAAAGTCTTAATCAAAAATTGAAATTAGATTCTGCATTCGTAGAATCTAATATAGATTGCCACGAAGTCGCTCAAAGTGCGACTTCTCGCAATGACGAAAATTTTAGATTCACGCCGATTTGCAACTGATTCGCGTTAGCGCAATCACAATCGAAGTAATGGCGGTGTGGCTTTGCACGAAGTTTGCCCCGTTGCTAGGAAATAGAACTAGTGGTTCATTGACGACGCAATGGGGCAAACTTCGTGTGAATTGCATACCCCAGAACAAATTGAGCGCACGAATCTACTCAATAATTTTTGGCACGATAAAAAATCCACCCTCCGCCTTTGGCGCGTTTTTTAGGATAGATTCGACTACTTCACTTTTGCGTGGAGTGTCCTCTCGCATTGGCGTTTTTGCGCTTTTATGCGGAATCTCCGCGCTTAAATCCACCGCATTTAGATTTTCTACGAAATTCAAAATTTCGCTAATCTGCCCCTTAATCGCCTCTTTTTTATCCTCTGGCACTTTTAACGCGCTTAATTTTTCTAGCTTTTCTAGCAATTTATCATCGATTTGCATTTTTGCTTCCTTTAATTTTTAGATTCGCGGGTCGGCGATATAGCCTAGCAACGCGCTTTTTGCTACCACAGCGGAGTTTGCCAAATACACCTCCGAGCTTTTTGCGCCCATTCGCCCTACAAAGTTGCGATTCGTAGTTGAAATGCACTTTTCATTATCGCCCAAAATCCCCATATACCCACCTAAACACGCGCCACAAGTAGGATTACTGATAAGCGCACCGCTATTTAGCAAAATCTCAATCAAGCCCTCTCTCTCCGCTTGTCGCGCAATCGCCTGAGTGCCGGGCGTGATTATTAGGCGCACATCTTTGTGAATCTTTTTGCCCTTCAAAATCTCCGCAGCCACGCGCAAATCGCTAATACGCCCATTAGTGCAAGAGCCGATAAAGGCTTGGTCGATTTTGATTTTATCGGCGACAGCTTGTGAAATGGGCTTCCCATTTGAAGGCAAAAACGGATAAGCCACAAGCGGTTCTAACGCGCTTATGTCAATGGTGATTTTTTGCTTGTAGTGGGCGTTTTCATCGCTTTTGTGAATCACAGGTTTGCCACGCAAAGATTGGCGTGAATCCAAAAACGCCTCCGTAATCTCATCTACGGCGACGATTCCGCTTTTTGCCCCCGCTTCGATTGCCATATTGCAAATGCTAAATCTATCGTCCATTGCGATATATTTTAGCCCTTCGCCTGTAAATTCTAGCGCGTTATACAGCGCACCATCAACGCCAAGACGGCGAATCACCTCCAAAATCAAATCCTTGCCATAAACGCAGGGTGCGCTCTTGCCGACAAATTCGACTTTTATGCTTTGGGGGATTTTAAACCAATTTTTGCCCGTCATCATCGCAAAAGCTAAATCCGTGCTTCCCATACCTGTGGCAAACGCGCCTAACGCGCCGTGAGTGCAGGTGTGCGAATCCGCGCCGATAATCACATCGCCGGGCAGGACAAGCCCCTTTTGGGGCAAAAGTGCGTGTTCGATGCCCATATCGCGCTCATCAAAGAAATATTTTAGATTTTGCTCTTTTGCAAAGTCGCGGTTTTTTCGCGCTTGATTTGCCGATGCGATGTCTTTGGCAGGGATAAAATGGTCTAATACTAAAAAGAAATTATCGGGCTTTGCGAGTTTTTTCGCCCCTGCTTTTTTGAAAGCTTCGATAGATAGGGGCGTGGTAATGTCATTGCCGATTACCATATCAATGTCGCATTCGATGATTTCATCGGCGAAAACGGCGCGATTCGCGTGTGCTGAAAAGATTTTTTCTGTGATTGTTTGTGGTTTTTGTGGCATTTTTGGCTCTCCATTTTTAAAAAAATTTTGAAATTTTATCTATAAAAATATAAAATTTTTTAAAAAATCTTAAAAAGGCGCAAAAAATATGGCAAAAAAATTTCAAGCAAAAAAATTTCAAATCGGCATCATAGGAATAAGCGGATACACGGGATTAGAACTAGTCAAATTGCTACTAAATCACAAATTTTTTGATTTGAGCTATGTTGCAAATTCAAGTGGCGAATCTTCGCTATACGCGCTTTATCCAAACCTAATCAATGTCGCACCAAACTTGCCCGTGCAAAAAATCGATTTTAGCGCAATCAAAGGGCTAGATTTGGTGTTTTTAGCTCTGCCACACAAGGAATCAATGAGCGTTGTGCCACGCATTTTGGAGCTTGGCGTAAAGGTGGTTGATTTAAGCGCGGATTATCGCTTATGCGCGGAAAATTACGAAGCACACTATTGCAAACATAGCGATTTAAAAAACCTATCAAACGCCGTCTATGGCTTGGTAGAGTGGAATCGTAAATCAATTAAAGGCGCAAATTTAGTGGCAAATCCGGGCTGTTATCCTACGGCATCTTTGCTTGGAATCCTCCCATTTATCGCGCATTTGGGCGATTTTAGCATTTTTATTGACGCAAAAAGTGGCGTAAGTGGCGCGGGGAAAAAACTCACCGAAAATTCGCACTATCCGCAAATAAATGAAAATATGTTCGCATATTCGCCATTTACGCACCGCCACAGCATTGAGATTAAGGAAAAATGCGAGTTTTTTGGGCGCAAAATCGCAGAATCTAGCACGAAAAAAGACTTGCGCGGAAGTATTGTGGATGAGACCCAACGGGTTGCGAGTGAAACGAAGCAAAAATCGGGGTTGCGCAGTTGTGAGCAAGGAAATAGAACTAATGGGTTCATTGACGAAGCGAACAACAAAACAAGGCGAAGCCGAAGTTTCTTTATTCAGTCTCCCCGATTTATCACCACAAGACAACGCGATTCTGCGATAAAAATTAACTTTGTCCCGCATTTAAGCCCATTCACACGCGGAATGTTAGTTTCAATCTTTGCGCGTTTAAAAGAGCCACTAAATCCACTAGAAATTTTACGCAAATGCTACAAAAATGAGCCTTTTATCCGCATTAGCGAAAATCCTGTGAGTGTGAAAAACACCGCTGGAAGCCACTTTTGCGATATTTTTGCGCTTTGTGATGGGTGCGATTTGTTTGTGAGTTCAAGTATCGATAATCTCTTGCGTGGGGCAAGTTCGCAAGCATTAGCGTGTGCGAATCTTGCGCTTGGCGTTGATGAGATTGAAGGTTTGCCAAAAATCGCCTATATGCCGTAATTTTGCGTGGTATCTAATCAAATGTTAGAAATTCAAAATGACGCGATTTTTATTGCGGATTCGCATACGCAAATCAGTGCGCAAAATACGCGCGATTCGCTTATTTTGGCATTGCAAAAAATGTGTGATTCACACCACGCTCCATCGCAGATTTTTTTGCTGGGTGATATTTCAAACATTTTGGTAGGCAATCTAAAATCAAGCGTAAAGTCTAATGAAACGCTCTTAAATGCGATAGATTCGCTATCCAAAAAGGCGCAAGTGATTTATTTTGCGGGTAATCACGATTTTAATTTGGAGGGCATTTTGCCAAATGTGCGAAAAATCCCGCGCAAAAATCAACCACTACTTGCAAAGTTTGGCAAAAAGTGCGTTTTAATCGCGCACGGCGATATTTTTTTGGATAAAAAATATGAAATTTATATCAAAATTTTGAGTGCGAAAATCACGGGTAAAATCTTGCAAATAGCGGATTTTGCGACTTTTGGGTGGCTTTATAGATTTATCGAAAAAAAAGTGCAAAATAAAAAGATTCGCTTTTTGCGCGGAGATTCTGCGATTTACGAGCTAATTAGGCGCAGAATCAAATGCTACCAAACTTACGCAAAATCGCAGAATCTAAACATAGATTTAATCATCGAGGGGCATTTTCACTTGGGGAAAATCGTGGATTTTACGCTAGATTCTGCGAATAACGCAGATTTTGCAACTTCGCAGAATCTAGCAGATTCTGCGCTAAAATATATCGCCCTACCCGCTTTTTTACAAGAAAACAGCGCGTTTAAAATCGATAAATGTGAATTTATAACATTATAAAACGCAGAATCTAGGCGATTTTCTTGCGAAATTTAGAATAAAAATTATATAATCCGCAATTTTAAAATGCAGAGGTATTGAAATGGACGAAATGCAAGAGATTTTAGAAGATTTTCTAATCGAAGCCTTTGAGATGATAGAGCAGTTGGACCAAGATTTAATCGAGTTGGAGCACAATCCAAACGATTTGGATTTGCTAAATCGCATTTTTCGCGTGGCGCACACGATTAAGGGTTCAAGTTCGTTTTTGAATTTTGATGTGCTAACCAGCCTTACGCACAATATGGAAGATGTGCTAAACAAAGCACGGCGCGGAGAATTGCAGATTACACCTGATGTGATGGATGTGGTGCTTGAATCAATTGATATGATGAAAGGACTGCTAAATGCGATTCGCGACACGGGGAGCGATAAAACTGACATTGACATTACAAATATTATAACAAAACTGCAAAATATCTCACAAGGGCAAAATTTCGCAGAATCTAGCGGAGAAAAGGCAGATTCTGCGAATGTAGATTCTGCGCTAAAAGATTCTGCGACTTCTAAAACCTCATCAGATTCTGCACCTAAAATCGCAGAATCTAACGCAAAAACGGCAGATTCTGCGCTAGATTCTGCGCCAAACTCTTTGGCAAATGATGATGATTACTCGAAATTATCGCCACAGGAAGTTGAGCAAGAAATCGAGCGACTTTTAAAACTCCGCCAAGAAGAGGACAAAGCAAGGCGGATGGCGAAAAAACAAAATGCGCTAGATTCTGCGAAACCCACAAAGCAAGTAGATTCTGCGCCAAAATCGCAAACCATATCGCCAAAACCGCAAACCCCACCCAAAAAAGATGACAACGCAGTAACCACCGCAGTCGAGCAAACCGTCCGCGTGGATGTGAAGCGATTAGACCACCTAATGCGCCTTATTGGCGAACTTGTGCTTGGCAAAAATAGACTAATTAGCATTTATGATGAAGTCGAGGAAAGATACGATGGGGAGCAGTTTTTAGAGGAATTAAATCAAGTTGTAAGTGCCGTATCTATCGTAACTACGGACTTGCAGTTAGCGGTTATGAAAACTCGAATGCTGCCTGTAAGTAAGGTATTCAACAAATTTCCGCGAATGGTGAGAGATTTATCGCGCGATATGGGGAAAAATATCGAGTTAATCATCAGCGGAGAGGAAACGGAGCTTGATAAGACGATTATCGAGGAAATCGGCGACCCGCTAGTGCATATTATCCGCAATTCCTGCGACCACGGCATTGAGGCAAAGGATGAGCGCGTAAATGCAGGAAAAAGCGAAAGCGGGAAAATCGAGCTAAAAGCGTATAACGAAGGCAATCACATCGTTATTGAAATCGCCGATGATGGCAAGGGATTAGACGCGGAGGCACTCAAACAAAAGGCGTTAGAGAAAAATATCATAACCGAGCGCGAAGCGGATATGATGAATGATAAAGAGGCGTATTCGCTAATTTTTAAGGCGGGATTTTCCACCGCAAAAGTCGTCACAAATGTCAGTGGGCGTGGCGTTGGAATGGATGTGGTGAAAACAAATATCGAAAAGCTAAATGGGATGATTGATGTAGAATCTGCGCTAGGGCAAGGGACGACTTTGAAGCTGAAAATCCCGCTAACTTTGGCAATCATTCAGGCGTTAATTGTCGGTGTGCAAGAGGAATACTACGCAATCCCGCTTAGCTCGGTGATTGAAACCGTTAGGGCAAATCAAGATGAGATTTATATCGTAGAGGGGCGGAGTGTGCTTCGTTTGCGGGATGAGATACTCACACTTGTGCGGTTAAGCGATATTTTCAAAGTTGATAGCGTGATAAAAAATGCAAGTGAAATGTATGTCGTAGTGATTGGACTAGCGGAGAATAAAATAGGCATAATTGTGGATTATCTAGTCGGGCAAGAGGAAGTCGTCATAAAGTCGCTAGGATATTATTTAAAAGGCACGGAGGGCATCGCAGGGGCGACAGTTCGAGGCGATGGCAAAATCACGCTAATTGTCGATGTCGCAGGGATGATGCACTTAGCAAAATACGCAAAAGGGACGATTAGCACCCTGCAAGAAGAGGCAGGCGAAGCGGTGGAGAAAACAAAGGCGAGTGATTACATAATCCTTGCCGTTGATGATAGTCAAGTCGATAGGTCGATTATGAAAAAATATCTATCCCCACTTGGTGTAACCGTGATGGAAGCGCAAGATGGCGTCGAGGCATTAGATATTATCAAAAATGGCGAGCAAGTCATTGACGCGGTGCTAGTGGATATTGAAATGCCTAGAATGGACGGCTACACTTTGGCAAATGAAATTCGCAAGTATAATAAGTTCAAAAATCTCCCGCTAATCGCCGTAACAAGTCGCAGTAGCAAAACCGATAGAATGCGTGGCGTAGAATCTGGGATGACAGAATATATCACAAAGCCCTACTCTGCGGAATATTTGGTAAATGTCGTAAAACGAAATATAAATTTTAATCTATAAAAGGACGAAAAAATGACTGATGAAAAAATCAAAGAAATCTTTCAATCACAAAGTAAAAAGCACATCGAAGCTGAGCCAGAGGATATATTGCAAATTGTAGGATTTTTGGTAGGGAGCGAGGAATTTGCCGTGCCGATTTTAAATGTGCAAGAAATCGTCCGCCCCATCGAATACACGCGAGTGCCCGGCACTCCGCCGTATGTGCTTGGTGTGTTTAACTTGCGTGGCAATATTTATCCGCTTATAAACCTCCGCGCGAAGTTCAATCTCCCCACGATTAAGCAAAACAAAGATATGCGCTACATTGTGATAAAGCATAATGATGAAATCGCGGGATTTGTGATTGACAAGCTAACTGAGGCGGTAAAAATCAGCGAGAAGGACATCGAACCTACACCCGAGACGCTAAATGAAGATGCTAATTTGATTTATGGGATAGGAAAACAAAAAGATAGGTTAATTACCATTCTAAAAGTTGAATACTTACTAAAAAGGGCTTTTTAAGATTGCAAATTATTTTGGAGGGGTTGTTGCAATCTCTTCAAAATATAGACACAAAAGACATTATGACTCAAATCTACTTCATAATTTCTTATGACAATCTCTTAGCATCCCATCTAACATCATCAAGTGTAATAACATTTAGAGTTTGCACCCTAAATTCGTCTTTCGACAAGCGAATATTAGAAGAAAAATGTTAATTTTTTGTCAATAAATAGCAGAATCTATTTAATAATTTTTATTATTTTACTAGATTCTGCGCTATAAACACGCATTTTAGGCATTCTCCCAAACAAAAATTTTTATCAAAATCATCAAAAATTATTAGAAATTTTATATTTTTTTAGATTCTGCGAATCTTTTGCACCCGCAGAATCTTATATAAAATTCGCAGAATCTGGCATATTTTTCATAAATTCTGCGATTTTTGCAGATTCTGCGCCTAATTTCAATCGCCCTTAACTTAATTGCGCGGTTTTTTCGTTTTCATTCAACCACACAAACACCCTTGCCACCGCCAAATACGCCCCTTCATCGATAAAATCATCGACTTCGATACTCATTAGCAAATCCGCCAACTCTTTGTTTTGAAAAATGGGAATGTCAAACTCCCGCGCCTTTTGGATTAAAATCTCTGCAAATTTGTCTTTGCCCTTTGCCACAACCTTTGGTGCGCTCAAATGCTTGTTGTATGCGAGTGCTACGGCTTTTGTGGCGTTTTGAAAATTTTGCATTTTAGTAGCTCATCAAAATATTATCGATTTTTTGCCAAATCGCAGAATCTGCCCTAGATTCTGCGTTTTTATCCGCAAAATCGCCCAAATTCGCACCTAAATCGCCCATATTTTTCACTATATGATACACACTTCTCACAAAAATATCCGTCTCAATATTCACGCGCCTTGCGGGTTTGTATG
Organism: Helicobacter sp. 23-1044; assembly: GCF_053654695.1. Classification (NCBI taxonomy): domain Bacteria; kingdom Pseudomonadati; phylum Campylobacterota; class Epsilonproteobacteria; order Campylobacterales; family Helicobacteraceae; genus Helicobacter; species Helicobacter sp. 23-1044. Next base: position 86,408 of record NZ_JBSIUQ010000006.1, on the reverse strand, counting down.
TGTGAAAAAGCGTGTTATTAAAGGTGTGTGGGATAATAGTAAGGCGAAAATCGCGCGAAGTAACCTCGTTTATGGTAAGACTCACGCCATCGATTGCTACACTGCCCTTTGGCACGAGCATTGCACGAATCTCACTAGGATATGCGATGATAAAATCAAAGCCGTTTTCACTGCGCTCCACGCGCAAAATCTCACCAACGCTATCAATATGCCCCTGCACGATATGCCCATCCAGCCTATCGCTAACGCGCAAGGCTTCCTCCAAATGCACTTGTGCGCGTGGTTTTAGCAGATTTTCTAGCGCGATACAATCCCTAGTCTCTTTGCTTAAATGTGCGCGAAAAATATCGCCATTTAGGGAAATCGCAGTCGTGCAAACGCCATTTATTGCGATACTTGCGCCGATTTGCGGACGCAGTGAGCTACGAATCGCAATCACTTCACCGCCAAAACTCTCCACCACGCCGATATTTTTCACTAGTCCGCTAAACATTTATACGCCCATTCTTATAAAAATTTTGATATTATTTTAGCAAAATTTTTTGGGAGCGAAGTTTTGAGTGTGAAATTTATTGACACGCATTGTCATTTGGATAGCGCGGATTTTGTGGGCGATTTGGACGAGATTTTGGATAGTTGCGCGGATTTGGGCGTGGGAAAAATGCTAATCCCGGGCGCAGATTTGGCGGATTTGCCAAAGGCGATTTCTTTGGCTGAAAAATACGCACAGATTTATTTTGCGATAGGCATTCACCCAAATGAGATTGAATCGCTAAATTCACGCGCTTTGCAGACTTTGCGCGAATCGACAAATCACAAAAAATGCCTTGCGGTGGGCGAAATCGGACTAGATTATCACTACAAAAATGATGAGCCGACAAAAAACGCCCAAGAGCGTGGCTTTCGTGCGCAACTTGAACTTGCAATCGCCCTAAATCTGCCCATAATCATTCACACACGCGAATCGAATGCGGACATTGTGCGAATCTTGCGTGATTATGAATCCGCCCTAAAATGCGTGGTTTTTCACTGCTTTGGTGGCGATATGAGTTTGGTAAATGCGCTAAAATGCCCTTGCTACTATGGAATCGGCGGTGTGATTAGCTTTAAAAATGCAAAATCCTTGCACGAATCCGCCCCAAAACTGCCACTTGAAGGCATAGTGCTTGAAACAGATGCGCCATATCTTGCGCCTACGCCGTATCGTGGGACGCGCAATAGCCCCGCATTTATCCCGCTAATCGCCGAGCATTTGGCAAATCACTTGCATTTAAGCACAGAAAAAATCGCAGAGATTAGCACAGCAAACGCAGAACGCGCCTTTGGGTTTGGAGAGTAGATTTATGTGAAGTGCAGAATCTGAAATGTTTTAAGAAAGTTTTAATTTGATTAAAACTACAATTCGCAAGTTTTATTTTTTTTAAAAGGGCGAAATTTGAAAATTTTAAGCGCGAATCCATTCAGCAAATTCAGCAAATCCACTAAACTTTACTGCGAAAAAACGAAATGGGGGGGGGATTTGTCCTTTATTTAACTGATTTTTTACGCCACTTATCCAAAACTCACGCATTAAATTGTAAAAATCTACTAGACTCTATCATTGCGAGGCGCGTGAGTAAAGCGAACGCAACGAAGCAATCCACAAAACTTCACACCACACACAAAGGAATCCAAATGATAGTTTGAAATTTTTTAGCGCGAAATTAGCGCATTTGTTTTTAGTCGGCGGTTAGCAAACACGATTCGCCCCAAAAGGCGAATAAAATTTAATATGAAAGGACAAAAAATGGCAGCAGCAAGAGGGACAAAAGGCAGAGCTAGGACTTATGCACAAGCGCAGGGCGATAGGAAACGAAGCCTTACAAACAAAATGAAAGCGATTAGAAAAGGCACAGCGGCGTATAAAGCGTATATTAAACGCAAGAGAAGCAAATAATGGAGGTGCAAAATGGCAAAATATAATCCAAAATCAAAAGATGAGTTAGTAGAACTCATAAGCGATGAGAGTGTGAATTTAGGCGACATTGATACGAGCGCGATTGATGATATGTCATATTTGTTTGAGGATAGCGAACGCACGGATTTTAGCGGGATTGAGAAATGGGATTTGTCAAAAATAAAAAATTTAGGTGCTATGTTTGAGGGTATGAGCGTTGATTTAGCATCTACAATATGTGAAAAATTTTAAAAAGCATATTTGGTTGAAGTCGATGAGGACGACATAATCGTCCAAACAATTAGCGAATATCCTAATCGCCTAAAAGCAACTATATGGATAAAAAATAAGCGGTTGCTTGTTTATGGTAGATACAAAGAAATGGGCGCAGAATATCTCAGTGCCATAGGTTATCAGCCTGATATAAGTTTGGCGGATTTAGAGGAACTTATAATTGATAATGATTTAGCCATTGGCGAAGTAGATTTATTGCTACGAAATGGCGTCCGCAAGGCAGTTGCTGTTAATATGAATGAGGATTATTGTTTGAATAAGTTGCTTGGCATATATGATACGAGATTAGAAGCGTTAGATTCAGGCAAGGTTGGCGAAAATGAAACGCTGTTTTTGGGTTATCAACCGCACATTGAAGTTGAAACCTTTATCGGCAGAAAAGTAAATGATATGCGCTATATTTTGCAAGGATTAAGGTGGCTAACTTGGGGTGCTGATTGTTGTTGGTGGGTTGAAATAGATAAGGATAATATTATCAAAAAGATAATTAAGGGATTTTATAATAAGGAAAAGGCTAATGAATATGAATCCAAATTGCCAAATGCAGATAAGGGCAATTCTTTTGAATTTGTAGATAGCAAAGGGATATGGGACGATGACGACGAATGCGATGATGAGGATTGGGAGGACGATGAGTAAAACTTTTTGGCGAATCTTTGATGAGATTCGCCACATTTAAATTTCAACACAAAGGATACACAATGACAAATGAAAATAATGAAAATGTAGAGATTCGTGGTGATTCAAGTGTGGATTCAACCGAATCTGCTCCAAAAACTTTGCTTTTAAGTGAATTTATGCGCGAAAGCGGATTAACCCCAAATGACAAAGGGCAATTTATGCCCGATAAAAACAGCTTAAAATGCTAGTAAATTGCGTTGATGACAGCACGGGCGAACTTATAAGCCTTGCAAAAATCGACACGAGCAAAGTTACAAATATGAAAGCGTTGTTTTATAAAAGTGCGCGGAGCGATTTTAGTGGCATTGAGGATTGGAATGTCAGCAATGTCGTGGGCTTTGAGTTGTGCTTCGCGCAGTGCAAAACCTTTAATGCTCCCTTAGAAAAATGGGGCGATAAGATAAAAAATGCGCGGACTTTTGAAGCGATGTTTTGGGGTGCGGAGAGTTTCGATAGACCTATCGGGGCGCATTGGGATACGAGCAGTGCGACAAATATGATAAGAATGTTTTCTTAAGCAAAGAGTTTCAACAACGGCGGACAACCCTTTGGCGATAAATGGAAAATGGATAAAGTCGGCTGGACTTGGGAAATGTTTTGGAATGCGGAGCGATTCAATCAGCCCATAAATCATTGGATTATGTCTAGCGTAACGAAGTGTTTTACAATGTTTATGGGTGCAAAGGCGTTTAATCAGCCTTTGGATAAATGGGATTTGTCAAATGCTGTGGCTTTGGGAAGTATGTTTAATAAGGCAGAGAGTTTCAATCAAGATTTAAGCGCGTGGGGCACAAGACTTGGCAAAGCGCAAAATATGAAAAGAATGTTTGCGGATACGAAGTCGCTAAATCGCACTTTTGCTTGGAAAATCAATGAAAATTGCGACATTACAAATATCACAAAGGGCAGTCTATTACAGCTTGAAATTACGCAAATTAGTGATGATGGCAAAGAGCAACAAAAAGAAATTTTGCAAGATTCAAGCCAAAATGCGCTAGATTCAAGCACCACACAAAGCAAAAAATTTGCTAGAAATGTGGGCGAATTTAGAATTTATAGAGTTGCTAATATCCCAAATAGCTTAAATAAATTAAGCGAATCAAAGAAAAAAGATTGTTTGTATAGGTGGATACCTGAAAATATCAAAGCAAAATATGAAATATTTTTTGCAAAGGGCAATGGTGGCGAGATTGTTTCGGCTACGGATTTGGATTGGGAATTTGTATATTATAGAATTTTTGGATATTGCTTTGTAGTAGAAACTGATGATTTTAAACTACCGCAAGATAATAAGCTAAAACAAATCCTTGCAATAGAGCAAAGAAAAGATGATGAGGAATTTGATGGATTTGATTTTGATTCGCATAAAAAAGACTATAAAAATGATGATATAGAAGTCATTTTAGAATACAAAGAACATATAATGCGAATCTATAATGGCGATACAACGCAAACAAACAGCTATCGAATCCTAAATCTTATCGGTTCTTTGATATTGGCAAAAGCTTATGAGACAAAAATGGAATATTTCAATAAAAAAGCGAGAGACAAACAAACAAAACTTACAAATTGCCACAAAGAGATTTGCGAATTTGACTTGCAATATTATCAAAATATGCCCGTAAGTGCGGATTTGTCTGTATTGCAATTTTGGAATCAACTATCCCAAAGATATAGCATAGAATCCAAGCATAAAGAATTAAAAGAAACCATTAAGCAAGTAGCCGAGATTGTCAATGAAAGCAATCAAAAGAAATTTAATTATCTTATGCTTGCGGTTGCTGTTTTCTCCGCTATCGGTGCGATACTTGCAGCTGTGCCCGTAATAAAAGGACTTTAAATGGAGCTTTTTGATAAAATTTTTGGCGCAAGTAAAGATTCGGCACAAGATTCAAAGCAAAATTTGGCAAAAGATTCATCACACGATTCGCGCGATTATGGGCGATTTAAAAAGGCGTTGAATGACTTTAAGGCATTTTATGGTTTGGATTGTGGTTTAAAAGAACTTGATAGATATTTGTGGAAAGCGGGGAAGGCGCACTTTGCGAAGTATAAGAAATAAATAGATTCTACGAATTTCACTAGATTCTGCGCCAAATTTGCAGAATCTAAATTTTAGATTGCCACGATTCTGCAACTTTTAACAAAGTCGCAGAATCTCGCAATGACGAAATATAGGTAGATTCTGCAAAAAACTCATAGATTCTGCGTTTCACACCAAAAGCGCAGAATCTTCAAAGATTCGCAGAATCTACGCTAGATTCTGCGATTTTTGCCTTCATCAAAACACATAAAAACAAAGGCGCGATTCAATAAAAATCAAAAATTGCTGATATTTTAAGTTTATTTCACTACAATGCGAAATTTTATTTTCAAAATAAAGGGATTTAGTTTGAAGGCAATTCTTTTTTATGCTTTATTTGCGCTGTGTGCGCTAAAAGCAGACTTTTATGATACCAGCGCAAAGGCGCAAAATATCCTATCCATCTTTGATATTGATACCGCTTATCAAATCGACAGCGCGTTTTTTGAGCAATATTACGAGAAAACCATCGGGCAAAATTGGGAAAATTTCGTGGCGATTTATGATAACGGATATGATTACATCCCTATTTTGCGCCAAATGCTAACTGATGCGGGCGTCCCGCAAGAATTTTTATTTTTGGCGATGGTGGAGTCGCACTTCTCAACCCGCGCATATTCGAAAAAAAAGGCAGTGGGACTTTGGCAGATTATCCCAAGCACAGCGAAAAGTTTGGGACTTCGCATTGATGATTTTATCGATGAGCGAAAAGACCCGATAAAATCCACAGAAGCCGCGATAAATTATCTCAAACAGCTCAAAAATCAAACGGGCAAATGGTATCTTGCCGCGATGGCGTATAATTGCGGAATTGGGCGACTTAAAAAGGCGATTGATAGCGCGGGGAGCGATGATATAAATGTGCTGATGGACTTCATACCGCCTGAAACGCGCAATTATATCCGCTCGATTTTATCGATAAATTTGGCATTTAGCAATGTGAATCGCCTAAAATCACAAGACAAAGAGCACTTTTTAAATCGTGGCGCGACAATCACCATCGCCTCAATCAAAGTCCCCGCCGGCACGGACTTTATCTCTATCGCAAGAGGCGCGGGACTGCATATTGACACACTTCGCAAGTATAATCGCCACTTTAACTACAACTTTCTCCCGCCAAACGGCGATGAATACGATGTGTATCTGCCCTATGAAAAACTCTTAAATTTTAAGAAAAATTTTAAACCGCGCAAGGCGGATTTATCGAAGTTTTATATCGTGTATATGGTGCAAAAGGGCGATAGTTTGTATAGCATTTCGCGCCGCTACAATGTCAGCATCGATACAATAAAAAATACAAATAATCTCAAAAAATCCCAAATTGCGATAAATCAAAAGTTGATGATTCCGCTTTATAATCAAAAGCAGTTCGCTAGGAAGTAGATTCTGCGATTTTGTGTGAATCGCAGAATCTCACACGCAAAATTCGCAGAATCGCAGAATCTCGCGTGAAATCCGCATTTTTCGCAGAATCTCGTGCATTTTCGCAGAATCTCGCAGAATCTACCGCAGATTCTGCGTTTATGCTTTATTTAAGGCAATTTATATTAAACTCACATCTTTTTTTGAAGGATTGCAAAATGAAAGTATCGATGAAAATTTTAGGTGTGATTTTAGTGGCGACTTTTATCGCTGGGTGCGCGAATACTAGCACTTATCGTGGCGGAATTGGCGCGTATCAAAGCTATGATGGATTTGATGAATACATAAATCGCCACAAAGAAGGTAATAAAAATCGCACAAACAGCACGGAAGGCAAGGCGAGAGTGGAGTCTGAAATCCCACCGCCTGAAAATATAAAGTTTGGTTCGGCGAGGGATAGCGATGCGATTCAACGCGCAACGATGAAGCCATATCAAATCAACGGCAAGTGGTATTACCCACAGCGCGTCCAAATCGGCGAGAATTGGGATGGCATCGCATCTTGGTATGGACCAAATTTTCACAACAAAAAGACTTCAAATGGCGAGATTTACAATATGAATCTCCACACCGCAGCGCATAAAACTTTGCCGATGAATACGATTGTAAAGGTGTATAGCTTGGATAGTGGGCGCACTACGATTGTGCGAATCAACGACCGCGGACCCTTTGTGGAGGGGCGAATCATTGATTTATCAAAGGTGGCAGCGCAGGATATTGATATGATAAAAACAGGCACAGCACGGGTAAATATCGAAGTGATTGGCTTTGGCGGAATCGTCTCAAATGACGCGGCAAGCAACTCTACGATTATCAAAGATATGGTAAATTCTAGCGAGTTTAAGGACGAGTTTAAAACAGGGGAAAGCGAAAAAGTCATCACAGGTGGGATTTTCTCCGTGCAAATTGGCGCATTTAGAAAACGCGCAGGTGCTGAAACTTACCAAAACACGCACAATTATGACAATTATCGCACGATTATAAAAGAGGGCGAGTTTGAGGGAGCGACTATTTATCGCGTGTTTATCAGCGGATTTAAAAGCGAGGCAGAGGCGCGAGACTTTATCAAAGCGCAAAAAGTCGAGGGATTTTTTGTTAGGGATTAGCGTAGATTGTGTAAGATTCGCGCCTTTTGGAGTGCGAATCTAAAATGGAGGCAAAAATGAAAAAAATAGAGAGAAAAACAAAAGAGACGGACATAACAGCAAAACTAAAACTCTACGGCAGTGGCGAATCGCGCATTGAAACGGGCATAGGATTTTTTAATCATATGTTAGAGTCCTTTGCTAAACATAGTTTGGTGGATTTGGAGCTAAATTGCAAGGGCGATTTGGGCGTGGATTCGCACCATAGCGTGGAGGATTGCGGGATTGTCATCGGCAAACTTTTAGGCGAATCGCTCTATCCTGTGAAAAATATCGAGCGATTTGGCTTTGCAAGTGTGGTGATGGACGAATCCTGCGTGGAGTGTTCGCTAGATATTGCGAATCGGGCGTTTTTGCACTTTGATATGCCATTTAACGCGCTAAAATCAGGCAAAATCACTCCGCAAAAAGTGGGCGCGTTTGATTGTGAGCTGGTGGAGGAATTTTTTCGCGCACTTGTGAATAACGCCAATCTTACGGCGCACATTGTCTTTAAACGCGGTAAAAATGCCCACCACATAATCGAAGCGGCGTTTAAAAGCTTTGCCGTAGCATTGCGAAATGCGGCAAAAATCAATGAGCGCGTGAAAATGCCTAGCACAAAAGGGACGCTGTGATTGAGTTGCTTTGTATTGATGTAGATGGGACGCTAACGGATGGGAGTTTGGTGTATGGTTACATAAGCAATTCGTCTCTTACGCAATCTTTGCGGGAGCTTGAAAAATTCTCATTCGATAGGCGACTAGCCTTATCTCAATCGAATTTTTCGGCGCAACCCACAAACCTTGCGCAAGATACTAGAATTGCAAACGATTCAAAAAAAGATTCGTCATTGCGAGGCGAATCGATAGATTCGCCGAAGCAATCCAAAAATTCCCCCTCCCTTGCGGAGGGGGATAAAGGGGGTGGGTTAAAAGCGCAAAAAAATAGTAGCGCGAAATTTTCAAATAGCGACTTTACCCACCCCCTAACCCCCTCCGCAAGGGAGGGGGGAGAAATTACCGAAATTGCCAAAGTTTTCAATGTCAAAGATGGACTTGCTCTTGCCTATTGGCGTAAAATTTTAAATCGCAAAGTTGCCATTATCACGGGCAAAGGAAGCGAGATTCTCCGCATTCGCGCAAGTGAATTGCAAATCCCAAGCGACTTAATTTTTATGAATATCAAAAACAAAGGCGAGATTCTGCGAAAATTAAAAAAAGATTTCGCGTTAAATTCAACCCAAATTGCGTGTGTGGGCGATGATTTAAACGATATTTCTATGTTTGCTGAAGCGTCCCTAAATTTCGCGCCAAATGACTGCGCGAACGCCTTTAAAACTAGCGCGAAAAATCTACCAAAAATCACGATTTTAAACGCCAAAGGTGGCGAAGGCGCGGTGCGGGAGGCGATTGAGCTAATCTTACAAAAAGAGCAAATTTATGAAGATTTTATTGACTTTTTTGCAAAGCAAATTTAACGCAGGAAGTGGCGTTACGGCGTTTTTCATCGCGCTTCTTGCGCTTAGCATTGCCATTGTTTTGTCCTTTGACACCGCGCCACACGCTAAACAAATCGCCCCGCAGAAGCTCCCAAAGATTGAGATTTTTAATTTCACCGCTTATGAGATTGACAAAACCGCCTTGCTAACGGAGCTAATCGCCAAAAATGCAAAGCAATTTGAGCTGCCCGATAAAAGCACGCAAGAAGAGCTAACTGAAATGACACTAAAACGCAACGGCACTTCGTTTGACACGCTCTCCGCGCCAAGTGCGAGAAAAGTGGGCGATGTGATTTACTTTGATGATGGCGTGAAAAATCTGCGCGATGGATATGAAGCGCACAGCGACATTGCGGTGTATGATTTGCGCTCCAAAGTCCTAAAAGGGCGCGATAATTTTTACATAAAAAGCGCGTTTGAGGATATCAAAGGACTGCATTTTAATTACGAAAATGGCGTGATTCAAGCACAAAATATCCACGCAAAAATCAAATTAAGGGGCGCGAAATGAGAGCGATGATGATTTATGTAATGGCGATTTTTGCGCTGCTTGCCGATGATGTGCTTGAAATTACCGCTTTGCATTTTAGCGCAGATGAAAAAAGCGGGATTATCGAGCTAAATGAAAATGTGGAGATTAAAAAGGGCAAAGATGAGCTGTTCGCGCCAAAAGTGGTGGTAAAGGTGGATAAAAATCGCAAGCCACAGCATTATTCGGCGTTTGGCGGGGTGAAGTTTAAGGTCCGCACGAAGGATAAGCGCATTTTAAGCGGGAGTGCTAGGGAGGCGCACTACAACGCGCTAAATGGGCAATATCACCTAAAAGGCAACGCGAAGGTGAAAGAGAGCGATAAAATTAACGAAGTGGTGGGCGAAGAGATTATCATCAACAACGAGGCGGGGTATCTCAATATCACAGGCACGAAAAACCGCCCTGCAAAGGTGATTTTTCAAATGGATGAGCAAGATGATAAGAGTAATTGACGCAAGGTTCGTAAAATCCTGCGAGAAGCTCTCCCAAGCACCGCAAATACAATGCGCTGAAATCGCCATTTTGGGGCGAAGCAATGTCGGCAAAAGTTCGCTCATAAACGCGCTTTTAAATCGCAAAAATTTGGCAAAAAGCTCATCCACACCGGGCAAAACTAGACTAGTAAATTTTTTTGAATCAAAGTGGAGGGTGGATTTTACAAAAGATTCTGCGATAGATTTTGCGAAAGATTTTGCAATAGATTCTGCGAAAGGCAACAAAAATTATAAAAACGCAGAATCTACTTCACTTCGTCATTGCGAGGCACGAAGTGCCGAAGCAATCCAAGATTCTGCGAATCGCACTTTATTTTGTCTGACTTCGCGAAGCGAAGTATCTCTTTTAGATTCTGCGAATCTGTCGCCTAATTTCAATTCAAAATCCCTTATTTTTTCGCAAAAGGGCTGCACCCCGCTCCCGCTCCCCCCGACTTCATTTAAATTGTGTCCCCAAAAGCTGCCGCTTTTCGCTTTTAGGGGGAGAGCCTCGCATTCTCCGCTTTTAGCAAAAAATCGGCGGTTGCACTACTGCAACCTTGCTCCCGATTTTTTGCACCACGAAGCGGGCGAGATTAAGGGTGCTTCGCACGAATCTTTTTTAGATTCTGCGTTCGCAGAATCTAATAAATCTTGTCATATTGAGCGAAGCGAAATATCTCAAAAAAATAGAGATTCTTCGCTCGTTTCACTCGCTCAGAATGACAATTTGGAGGCAGATTCTGCGTGTCAAATAAAAAACGCAGATTCTACCCACCCCCTAGCCCCCTCCGCAAGGGAGGGGGGACAAATTGATTCAATCTTCGCAAGGGAGGGGGGATTTTTGCCACAAACCGAATTTGCAATCCATATTTTGGATTTTCCCGGTTTTGGCTATGCCAAAGTCAGCAAAATAGAAAAAGATTCGTGGGACAAAAATTTGAGCGAGTTTCTAAAAAAGCGCGAATCCATCAAACTTTTCATTCATTTAATCGACTCGCGCCATAAGGATTTAAAAATCGATGGCGAAATTTTGGCGTTTTTAAATGCCTTTAAGCGGGGAGATTCTGCGATTTTGCAGGTTTTCACAAAGGCGGATAAATTAAGCAAAAATGATTTAGCGAAACTAAAACAGCAAAATAAACTTTATCACGCAATTAGCGATAAAAACAGCACGGAGATTCTGCGCTGTGCGATTTTGCGGACGATGTATAATATAAATTTTTAGGGGGTAAAAATGGAGTTTGTGATTTCAAAGCCCACTTTGCGCGACATTCCTGCGATGCGAAGCCTCATTTTGCCCGAAGTGCAAAAAGGCGTGATTTTGGATAGAAGTGAAGATGAAATGGCAAGTGCGATTCGCTCTTATAGCGTTGTGCGGGTAAATTTTGACAATCCAAACAAAATTGTCATTTTGAGCGAAGCGAAAAATCTAAAAAATAGAGATTCTTCGCCTACGGCTCAGAATGACAAAATGGATTGCCACGATTTGACGAAGTCAAATCTCGCAATGACGGAAAATGACGCATTAGATTCTGCGAATCGTGCAAAAAACGCAGAATCTAATGAAAAAAATCCGTCATTGCGAGAAAATGAGCGTAGCGAATTTTCGTGGCAATCCAATAAAAATCAATCGTGCGAAGCACCAAAAACTCGCCCGCTTCGTGGTGCAAAAAATCGGATTCAAACGAGCAGTAGTGCGAGTGCCGATTTTTTGCTAGAAGCGGAAAAGCGAGGCTCTCCCCCTAAAAGCGAAAAAGCGGCTGCTTTTTGGGGACACAATTTAATAGTCGGGGGGAGCGGGAGCGGGGTGCAGCCCTTTTTGCGAAAAGATTCAAGTGAATCAAATGCTAAAAGTGGCGAAAATATCGCAGAATCGCAGAATCTAAAAAGAGATTCTTCGCTTCGTGCTTCGTGCTACGCTCAGAATGACAAAATGGATTGCCACGAAAATTCTTGCGAATTTTCTCGCAATGACGAAATTATTGCAGATTCTGCGAACCGCATAAAAATCGCAGAATCTAACGCAATTTCGCAGAATCTAATCGCAGAATCTCGCAACGATATAAAAATCGCAGAATCTAGCGATATTGACACAGCAAACGCGCCCATTATCGCCTTTGCTGCGCTCCAAATCTTATCTCCCACGCTTGCTGAGATTCGCTCTCTAATCGTAGGCGAATCTTATCGCAGAATGGGACTTGCCACGCATTTAATAAATCACATTTTAGGCGAAGCAAGGGCGTTAAATCTAAAAGAAGTTTTGGCACTCACTTACCAAAAGGAAGTTTTCGCTAAAATCGGCTTTGTAGAAATTGCCAAAGATTCTCTGCCAAATCAAAAAATATGGGCGGATTGTATCAAATGCAAAAAGTTTCCTATATGCGACGAAATAGCTCTACTCAAAACTTTGTAGATTCTGCGCTGTTTTTTGCGGTGCTGTTGATTTATGATGCTTTTAGCTCGGCGTATTTGTTTTTGCCACCGCTTTTTGGGATTTTGTTTTTGAGTTTTGTGCGGTATTATGAGAGTGGGCGGTATTACTCGCTGTTTTTTTTCACGCTAATTTTGTGCGTGATGGAGGCAAATAAGGGACTTTCGCCGATGATACTTTTTTGCGTGTATTGCTTGGCGTATATGTTTTTGCATAATAAAATTATTAAGATTTTTAAATATGTCAATATTTTTGAGTTAATTTACATTCCATCTGTTTATTTTGCATTGCTTGTTTTGAACTCATTTTTTGGCGCGAGTGTGCCGCCGCTTTGGTTTTTGGCGTGGTATTTGATATTAGAAATCTTACTAATGGTTGGGATATGGATACTAAATACAAAATAATTTTAAGCTTTATGGGCGCAATCTTGCTAATAATTGCCGCAAGACTTTATTATATCGCCATCATCAAACACGAGCATTTTGTAAGTATCGCGCAGAAAAATATCATTAGAGTTGAGATGCAAATCCCCGCGCGTGGGCAGATTTTGGATAGAAACAATAAACCTTTGGCGGTAAATGAATTGGGCTATGCAATCGCGCTAAATCCATATTTGGGACGAAAGAAAAATGAGGCGAAATTGGAGGGGGAGATTCTGCGAATTATTGCGCATTTTCCGCATTTTGAGGCGCAGAATCTAAAAGAAATCTATCTATCAAAATACTCCCCCTATAATCATCATCCCATAACAATCATCGATTTTATCCCATATAGCGAAATGTTAAAGAGCTACACGCAACTCTCCCAAAGCGACAATATTCGCATTACAAACGCCACCAAACGCCACTATCCAAATGACACGATGGCAAGCCATATCATCGGCTACATTGGCTCTGCAAATCAGCAAGAGATTTATGATAATGAAATGGCAAAATACACGGGGCTTGTTGGCAAAATTGGCATTGAGCGATATTACAATGACTTTTTGCAAGGCAAATTAGGCTACATAAGAACCAAAGTCGATGTGCTAAATCGCAATGTGGAGATTTTGGAGGAAGTGGGCGCAAACAAGCGATTTGATATGAATCTGGCACTTGATATTGACTTGCAAAGGCATTTGGATTCGCAGTTTGAGGGGAAAGCGGGGGCGACTATTGTGATGGACGCCACAAATGGCGAGATTTTAGCAGCGGGAAGCTACCCTGAATACAACTTAAATGACTTTGTAAATGGTATGAATGAAGAGCAATGGAGCGCGATTCGCGATAGTCCCGCTACGCCGTTGCTAAATAAAATGATAAATGGAATGTATCCGCCGGGTAGCGTTATCAAAATGGGGCTTGGGCTGTCGTTTTTGGAATATGGCGACATTGATGAGCGGACAATCATCGAAACACCGCCATTTGTGGAAATCGGCGGCGTGAGATTTAGAGATTGGAGTGAAAAGCACGGAAGCGCGGATTTGATAAAGGCGTTGAGACGAAGCGTAGATGTGTATTTTTATCGATTGAGCTACAAAATCGGCATTGAAAATATGGCAAAAACGCTCAAAACAATGGGGCTTGGCGAAAAAACAGGCATTGATTTGATAGGCGAATCGCGCGGAATCTTGCCTACGCCATATTGGAAACTAGGCACACGCGGGGAGCCGTGGCGAATCGGCGATACGATAAACGCATCAATCGGGCAGGGCTTATTTTTGGCAACGCCTATTCAAATCGCACGATATACGGCACTAATCGCCACAGGGACTCTGCCTGTGCCACGCTTTGCGCAAAAATTGGGCGAAAATAGCGCGTTAGTAGAGAGCAAAGATGTGCTAAATGATTTTCAAAAAAGCAAACTCCCTGCATTGAGATTAGGAATGTATCAAGTCTGCAACGCAGATGACGGCACAGCGCGATACACGGGCTTTTTGTCGCAAATCACAATGGCTTGCAAAACAGGGACAGCGCAAGTAGTGGGAATCCCAAAGGACATTTTACAGCGAATCCCCGAGCGTGAGTTGGAATACTATCATCGCTCACACGCGTGGATAACGGCGTTTATGCCATATAAAAATCCAAAATATGTAATCACCGTGCTAGTAGAGCACGGAGGCGGAGGCTCAAGTAGCGCGGGACCGATACTTGCCTCCCTTGCAAACAAAATGAAAGAATTGGGATATTTTAAAGAAGTGGGCGTGAAATAGGCGTGAATCGTGAAATTTTTAAGGTATTTTTGTGAATCCTAAATCTAGTCTTAATGTCGCGCAATTAGGGCAGGTTTTTACTCCGCAAAATATTGTCGCTGATATGCTAAAACTTGTGCGAAGCGTAGAACGCGTAGAAAATCCGCGATTTTTAGAGCCAAGCTGTGGCAATGGCGCGTTTTTCACACATTTGCCAAGCAATACAATCGGTATTGAGATTGATAAAGCACAAATACATTGCTATGCGTTTTTGCAAACCACTCACAATGGCACAATTTCCCCCTCCCTTGCGGAGGGGGATAAAGGGGGTGGGTTTTATGATTTGGAAATAGATTTTACCCACCCCCTAGCCCCCTCCGCAAGGGAGGGGGAATCCATAGATTGCCACGATTTTGCAATCTTTGACACAATCACAAAATCTCGCAATGACGGCACAATCCTAAATACAGACTTTTTTGCCTACCCTGTGAGCGAAAAATTTGACACAATCATCGGCAATCCCCCGTATGTGCGCTACCAAGACATACTAGATTCTACAAAGTCGCTTCTAAAACCCTTTAGCGACATATTTGATTTGCGAAGCAATCTTTATCTCTTTTTTATTTATAAATGCGTGTTGCATTTGCGCGACAGGGGCGAGTTAATCTTTATCACACCACGCGATTTTCTAAAAAGCACGGCAAGCGTGAAACTAAATGCGTTTCTTTATGCGCAAGGCAGTATCACGGATTTTGTGGAACTTGGCGATAAGCGGATTTTTAGCAAAGCTCAGCCAAATTGCGTTATTTGGCGGTTTGAAAAGGGTGATTTTTCACGCAAGTGTAGTTGCCAAAACCTGCAAGATTGCCACGAAAAAAAGATTTTTAACTGCATTAGTGGGCAGATAATTTTTACGCGCAAACGCTATGAAATCCCCTTTAGTTCGCTATTTTTTGTCAAAGTGGGCGCGGTAAGCGGGGCGGATAGCATTTTTGCAAATGAAAAATTTGGCAATATGGATTTTGTCTGCTCATTTAGCGCAAAGACGGGCAAGACAAAGAAAATGATTTATGGGGATTTTGGCAAAAATTGCGCGTATTTGGCAGAATTTAAATCGCAACTAAAAGCGCGCAAAATCAAAAAATTTGATGAGCATAATTGGTGGGAATGGGGGCGCGACTACTACAAAAGCGAATCGCCACGAATCTATGTAAATAGCAAGACACGCAATAACAAGCCCTTTTTCTTGCACCCTTGCAACGCCTATGATGGCTCGGTGCTAGCGATTTTCCCGCGCTTTGAAGTGGATAATGCGGGTTTGCAAAAGATTTGTGAAATGCTCAATAATGTGGATTGGGAAGAGCTAGGGTTTGTGTGCGATGGGCGATTTTTGTTCTCACAGCGGAGTTTAGAGAATTGTCTGCTTGGAAGTGAGTTTGGCGAAATCTATGAGTGTGCGAATCTAAAAGCAATTTCGTAGATTTGCTATATAAAGGCGACAAAGGGCAAAATTATGCTAAAATCGCACAAAATTTTAAAGGGCAAAAATGCAAAATGCAAATCTAAACAACAAAACAATCCTAATCACAGGTGGCACGGGGAGCTTTGGCAAGGCGTTTGTGGGAAAAATCTTAAAGGATTTTAACCCCAAAAAAGTCATCATTTATAGTAGAGATGAGTTGAAACAATTTGAAATGGCGCAGAGTTTTGATAGTCCGCAAATGCGCTTTTTTATCGGCGATGTGCGGGATTTATCGCGCCTAAAAACCGCGCTAAATGGCGTGGATATTTGCATTCACGCAGCCGCGCTAAAACAAGTGCCGATTGCCGAATACAACCCGTTAGAGTGCATAAAGACAAACATTATCGGCGCAAGTAATGTCATAGAGGCGTGTTTGGAGAACAAAGTTGCCAAAATCATCGCGCTATCCACTGACAAAGCCGCAAATCCTATCAATCTCTACGGCGCGACAAAACTCTGCTCGGACAAGCTATTTGTGAGTGCGAATAATATCAAGGGCAGTTTGGATTCAAAGTTTAGCGTGGTGCGCTATGGCAATGTGGTGGGGAGTCGTGGCTCTGTCGTGCCGTTTTTTAGGGGGCTAATCGCAAATGGCGCAAAAGAACTGCCCATAACAGACTCTAAAATGTCGCGATTTTTTATCACGCTGAGTTCTGGCGTAGATTTTGTCATAAAATCGCTTTTGCGAATGCAGGGCGGGGAGATTTTTATCCCAAAGATTCCTAGTATCAAAATCGTGGATTTGGCAAAAGCGTTAGCACCAAATATCCCGCACAAAATCACCGGGATTCGCGCTGGGGAGAAGCTAAATGAAGTGATGATTCCCCGTGATGATGCGAGGCTGTGCGTGGAGTTTGAGGATTTTTATTTGTTGAAGCCCACGATTAACTTCAACACGCCCATTGATTATACTAAAACCGCGCTTGGTGAGCGTGGAGTGAGCGTTAAAGCGGACTTTGAATATAGTAGCCACACGAATGATAAATGGCTAAAAGGTGATGAAATTTTAAAAATTTTGGGGTAGATTCTGCGAGATTTTGCTAAAATGCGGAATTTATTTTAAGGATTGCGAATGCAAAAATATGCCATAGTCGCGGGGAATGCGCCAAGTTTAGCGGAAATTGATTATTCGCTGTTGCCAAGCGGACAAGATTCTGCGAATAGTGCGTTAGATTCTGCGAACAGCGCAAATTTCGCAGAATCTACTACAAATCCCCCCCCCGTAGCGATTCGCAGAATCTGCCTTGCGATTCGCAGAATCTGCTAACAAATTTCGCCATTTTTCGTTGCAATCAGTTTTATTTTGAACGCAAATATTATTTAGGCAAAAGGGTCGATTTCGCCTTTGTCGTGCCAAATTATTTGTTAGAAAATCACTTCACACACAGCGTATTAAAGTTTAGGGGCGAGTATGAGATAGGGCGCACCATCGCCACCACCATCGGGTTCAAATCGCCCGATAGATTTTACTGCGACCATTCGCATATTTTCCCTTATATCAAAAGTGGCGAGACATATTTGGCGCAATTAGAGGCATTCTATAACTTTATGAAATTTAATGAGTTGCATTACAATGCCCGTCCCACGAGCGGAATTTATATGTGCGCGGTGGCAGTGGCGCTTGGATTTAGAGAAATTTTCATCGCTGGGATTGATTTATATCAAAGCAGTGCGACTTATGCCTTTGATAGTAATACGCCAAATGTGCTTAAAAAAGACCCGAATTTCGGACCTCTGGGCGATATGCACTCACTTGCAATCGACTTAGCGGCATTAGAATTTTTAGCGAAAAATTATGGAGTGAAATTTTACTCCATTTGCCCAAATTCGCCTATTTCAAAGTATATTTCAGTGCCAAAAGCGCAAAATAAAGTCCCCTTCATCGCAGAATCTAAACCCACAAATTACACAAAAGACATAATCATCCCAAGCGAAATCGCCTACCAAAAGTTATCTTACGAGCGAGAATGCGCGCAGTGGGGATATTCCTCGCCTTATGCGCCATCGCAAAATGAACTGCCCTGCAAAAAAGTCCTGCGCGAAAACAGCGCATTTTGCTTTTTAAAGGACTTGTGGCGACTGCCAAAGCATATATTTGATTATTTGCAAGAAAAACGCGCCGTAAAACGGGGGGGGGGGGGGAATCCCCTTTGGAGAAAAGTAAATGTCCGCGCACTCCGTAAGATTCTGCACTTTGCTTTGCAATATTGCATATTTTCTGTCATTGCGAGATTTTGCAAAGCAAAATCGTGGCAATCTATTCCAAACGCCGTCATTGCGAGATTTGCCAAAGGCAAATCGTGGCAATCTAAAAAAAGATTTAGATTCTGCGATTTTATGCGAGATTCTGCGTTTTGCGCGAAATTCGCAGAATCTAATATTTTGCGATTTGCGAATTTTTTCGCAGAATCTCAAACATTCGCAGAATCTAATCTATTTTTCGCAAAATCTCACGCATTCGCAGAATCTAATTTATTTTTCGCAGATTCTGCGACTTTGGATACTTTGGCAAAAGAGCGTATTTTGGTGGCGTGTAATGGTTGATTTTAGCGCGAGTTATAAATGCCACAAGCGAGATTCTTTGCTCGTTTCACTCGCTCAGAATGACAATTTGGAGGCAGATTCTGCAAAATCCGCCATTATCGCGGGAAATGCGCCAAGTTTGGCACAGATTGATTATTCTCGCTTGCCACTAAATTTTGAAGTGTTTCGCTGTAATCAATTTTATTTTGAGAAAAAATATTATTTAGGTAAAAAAGTCCGCGCCGTTTGCTTCGCAAATCAGGCATTATTTGAGCAAATCTACACAATGCTTCTTTTAAATAATCGCGGGGAATACAGCGTAGATTCTGCGTTTTTGAATAATTTTTATGCTTTTGGATTGGAGGGGGCGGAGTTCTCGCAAAATATGGAGATTTTCACCTCCGCATTTAGGCAAAATATTTTTATAAATCGCATTTTTGATGGCGCACACTCGCATAAAATCGCGGAATTTTTGGAGTTTGCCGTGCTAAATCAACTCTATAATTTCGCCCACCCAACAAGTGGCATTTGGTTATGCGCGATTGCTGTGGCACTTGGATTTAGGGAGATTTATATTGCTGGGATTGACTTTTATCGTGGGGAAAAAGTCTATGCGTTTGATACTTTGGCGCGAAATTTTTGCAGTTTTGATACAAATATGCGCGATTATATCACCGCAAGAGAACAGCACAATGCCCCGCACACGGAGGGTTATCACAGCAAGGCGTTTGATTTGCAGTGCTTGGAGTTTTTGGCAAAGCACTATGGCGCGAAATTTTACTCGCTTTGTCCGCAAAGTCCCATTTCGCAGAATCTCCCCCTTGCGCCAAAGACAAATAATTCTTTTATCCCGCAAGATAAACCAAAAGATTTTATAAACGATGTGCAAATCCCGCCAAAAGAAGCGTATTTGCAGTTTTTCTCACCGCATTTTAAAGAACGAGTGAAGCACATCAAAAGTCCCGCGCGGATAAAGACAAACATTTATTTTAGGGCGTTAAGGGATGCTATGCGATTATTTGGCGACTTAAAATTATTTTTAAAGCACAGAAAGGAGCGCGATAAAAATGATGAAAGCATTTAACATAGGCAATTTACATATTTCAAACGAAACGCCACCGCTTGTGATTCCAGAGATTGGCATAAATCACGGCGGAAGCTTGGAAGTGGCGAAGCTAATGGTAGATTCTGCGATTAACGCAGGGGCGAAAATCATAAAGCACCAAACGCATATAATCGAAGATGAAATGAGTAGCGAGGCAAAATCCGTTATTCCGGGCAATGCAAAAATAAGCATTTATGAGATAATGAAAAAATGTGCGCTAAGCTACAAAGATGAACTTGCGCTCAAAGAATACGCCGAATCTAAGGGACTAATCTATCTCTCCACGCCATTTTCTCGCGCTGCGGCAAATCGCCTAAATGATATGGGCGTTTTGGCATTCAAAATCGGCAGTGGCGAATGCAATAATTACCCGCTTCTTAAACATATCGCAGGATTTAAAAAACCCATAATTTTAAGCACAGGAATGAATAGCATAGAATCTATCGCTAAAAGCGTGGAGATTCTGCGAAATGCACAAATCCCATTTGTCCTGCTTCACACGACAAATCTCTATCCCACGCCACCAAATTTGGTGCGACTAAATGCGATGATTGCACTAAAAGAAGCGTTTGACTGCCTTGTGGGATTAAGCGACCATAGCATAAGCAATCTTGCGTGTTTGGGTGCTGTCGCACTTGGTGCGTGTGTGGTGGAGCGACATTTCACAGACACTATGGAGCGAAGGGGACCTGATATTATCTGCTCGATGGATGAGTTTGCCTTGCGTGAGCTAATAACACAAAGCAAAGAAATGTTTATCTTGCGTGGGAGTGAAAATGAAGCAAAAGTCCCTACCAAAGAAGAGCAAGTAACCATAGATTTTGCCTTTGCAAGTGTGGTTAGCATCGCCCAAATCAAAAAAGGCGAGGTGTTGAGTGAGAAAAATATTTGGGTAAAGCGACCTAGCAAAGGTGGCATAAGCGCAGAGCATTACGAATCTCTTTTAGGAAAAGTGGCGTTAAGAGATATTCCAAATGATACGCAGATAAAGATTTGCGATATAGGCGAATAAATATGCTAGATTCGACACATAAAAAACGCAAAATTGTCTTTGTCAGTGGCACTCGCGCAGATTTTAGCAAAATCAAATCTTTGGCGTTGAAAGTCGAGCATTCGGCTGATTTTGAAGTCTATATCTTTGCCACAGGTATGCACCTAAGCAATCACTTTGGGCTAACGGTGCGCGAGATTGAAAAATGCGGATTTAAGCATATCCATAAATTTATAAACCACGATAGATATTATCAAATGGACTTAGCATTAGCGCACACAATCGATGGCTTTGCAAAATTTATCGCTGAATATAAACCAGACTTAATCATAGCACACGGCGATAGAATCGAGCCACTCGCAGCTTCAATCGCAGGTGCGCTAAATAATATTTTAGTCGCTCACATTGAGGGTGGCGAAGTCTCAGGCACGATAGATGATTCTTTGCGCCACGCAATTTCTAAACTCTCTCACATTCATTTGGTAAATGATTGCGTGGCAAAAAGGCGACTAATGCAATTAGGCGAAAGCGAAAAGTCCATTTTTATCATCGGTTCGCCTGATTTGGATATTTTGGATAGCACAGATATTAGTTTGGAGGTGGCAAAAAAATATTATGACATAGATTTTGAAAAGTATGCGATTTTGCTGTTTCACCCCGTAACGACCGAAATAGATTCTATGCAAATCCAAGCAAATGCGCTATGCGAAGCATTAAAAGAGAGTAGGCAAAATTACATTGTGGTGTATCCAAATAATGATTTGGGATTTGAGCAGATTTTGGAAGCATATAAATCTTTGGAGCATTTGGCGCAATTTAGATTTTTCCCAAGTATTCGCTTTGAGTATTTTATCGCGCTTTTAAAGGGAGCGGATTTTTTAATCGGTAATTC
The DNA here is from genome assembly GCF_053654695.1 of Helicobacter sp. 23-1044. Lineage (NCBI taxonomy): Bacteria > Pseudomonadati > Campylobacterota > Epsilonproteobacteria > Campylobacterales > Helicobacteraceae > Helicobacter > Helicobacter sp. 23-1044. Next base: position 64,725 of record NZ_JBSIUQ010000006.1, on the reverse strand, counting down.
TAGTTGCGCTTTAAAAGAAGCACCGCATTTAGGGATTCCTAGCATAAATGTCGGCACACGGCAGAGCAATAGAGCGGGACTAAATCTGCCAAGTGTGATAAATACCAAATGCCAAAAAGAAGCGATTTTAGGGGCAATAAGAAAGGTTAAAAATTGTCATATTGAGCGCAACGAAATATCTCAAACCTCTTTTTGTCATACTGAGGGCGAAGCCCGAAGTATCTCTAAATCGCAAGAAAAGAGATATTTCGCTAACGCTCAATATGACAATTTGGAGGTAGATTCTGCGAATTGTGCAGTAGATTCTGCGGTAGATTCTGCGCCACGCCACAAATCCGCAGAAGTATTTTTTGATTTACTAAAACGCGGTGTTTTTTGGGAGCAAAAACTCCAAAAGCAATTTGTAGATTTGGAGCATTTGCGATGAGAGTGCTACAAAAACTATTTAGATTCTGTGATAAACGCGATATTTCGTTGCAAAATCTAAATAATTTCATCCCAAAAGATATTTTAAATGCACTAGATTCTGCCCCCTCCCTTGCGAGTGATGATTTTGTGATTTCCCCCTCCCTTGCGGAGGGGGATAAAGGGTGTGGGTTAAAATCTCAAAATAATAGTCCCGCAAAAATTTTAAATAGTAAATTTACCCACCCCCTAGCCCCCTCCGCAAGGGAGGGGGAACAAATCAATTTAACCTCCGCAATGGAGGGGGAATACAATTTAGATTCTGAAAATCACGCTTTGTTTTGTCTGACTTCACGAAGCGAAGTATCTCAAAAAAATAGAGATTCTTCGGTTGCTACGCAACCTCAGAATGACAAAATATTTACTAATTTCGCAGAATCTAATATCGGGGGGGGGGGGGAATTCCCTTTTAGAAACTATTTTAGGATGCAAAATGTCTTATTATAAACTCGACTCCCACACCAAATCCGCGCATTCTCCGCTAAATCCGTGGGCATTTATCCGCGTGAAAAACGAAGCGCGGACGCTAAAAGCAAGTCTGCACTCGATTTTACCTGCATTTCAGCGCGGAATTATCGCATATAACGACTGCACCGATGGTAGCGAAAAAATCATTTTAGATTTTTGCGCCAAAAATCCATCATTTCTGCCAAAAAAATATCCGCACAAAATCACGCTAGAAAATCCCGCCACAGCGCAAAATATGCTACATAATTATTATAATTTCGCGCTATCTTTCATCCCAAAAAAGCAGTGGTTTATGAAGATTGACTGCGACCATATTTATGATGCAAAAATGCTTTATAAAACCTTCTATTTAGCGCGCAGTGCGAAAGATTGCGTGGTTTATCCGCGAGTGAATTTCATCGTCCAAAATAATCAAATTTTCATCCAAAATAACGGCGAAAATGGCTATATTTTAGGTGGCGACCAGCTTTTACTTTGCAATGAAAACATTTCATTTGCCCCGCGTCTCACTTCAAAATCTTCGCAGTGGATGGATAAAAATGACAATTCGCAGAATCTAATTAGCGAAATTATGCTTGCCCCGCGCAATTTGCGAATGGTTTATGCGCCGTTAATGCAGTGGCATTTTCCAGCAATAAAGGCGCACAGACGCGAGTTTGTAAAGCATTTGGACTTGATACCACTAAGTGAATTTATCGCTAAAAACTCGCATTTGCTTGGGCGAAAAATCCCGCGCGAATATGTGAGCGATGAAGTGATTTTGAAACTTTATAATTTATTTGATTTGGAGGCATAAGATGGTTTTAGCGTTGATTCCCGCAAGGGCTGGGAGTAAAAGTATCAAAAATAAAAATTTGGCGTCTCTTGGTGGCAAACCGCTACTTTTTTATGCGATAGATTCTGCGAAAAAGGCGCGTTGCGTGGATAAAATCGTGGTAAGTAGCGATGGTGGCGAGATTTTGGATTACGCGACTTCGCAGGGCGTTTTTGCGCTAAATCGCCCAAGCGAACTCGCGGGAGACTTCACGCAAACTAGCGAAGTTGTGGCACACGCTTTGGGGCATTTTAGGGATTTTGATGAGATTATTATCTTGCAACCCACTTCGCCTTTTAGGGATTCTGCGGATATTGAGAGCGCGTATAAAATCTTTAAAAGCAACAATGCAAACGCGCTAATTAGCGTGGAGTGCGCGGATAATAAGATTTTAAAAGCATTCATCGCAAATGAAAATGGCGAACTGCGCGGGATTTGCGACAATCAAATGCCTTTTATGCCACGCCAAAAACTGCCAAAGGTTTATCAAAGCAATGGCGCGATTTATATCATCAAAAAAGATGCGTTTTTAGCGCACAACACGCTTTTACCGCCAAAGACGCATTTTTATGAGATGAGCGAGTCGCTTGATATTGACTTGCCAAGCGATTTGCAGAGGGCAAATGAAATTTTAAAAATGGAGGATAAAGATGAAAATAGCAAATGTGAGTGAGTTAAAAGATGGCGTAAATGAAGTGTTTGCGGGGGCAAAAAAATATTTTATTTACAAAAATGGCGTGGAAGTCAAGGTGTATAGTGCGGTGTGTCCGCATCAAGGGGCGATTTTATGTTTTGACAATTCGTCTTTGGGTAATAGCAATTCGTCTCTCGCGCAAGATACTAGAATTGCGAATGGTTTAAAAAACGCAGAATCTACCCCTGTTTTGTCATTGCGAGGCGCACGAAGCGAAGCGAGTGCAACGAAGCAATCCAAAAGATTTGCGAGTGAAGCGAAGCAACCATCCACACAAAATTGTCATATTGAGCGTAGCGAAATATCTAAAAAAAATAGAGATTCTTCGCTTCGCACTTCGTGCTCCGCTCAGAATAACAAAATAGATTGCCACGATTCTGCTACGCAGAATCTCGCAATGACGGAAAATAATACAGATTCTGCAAATCGCACGAAAAACGCAGAATCTAATGAAAATATCGCAGAATCTGCGCTAGATTCTGCGCCTCGCGATGAAATCTATTGCAAAGTGCATAATTGGCGTTTTTGTGCCAAAAGTGGGGAAGCGACAAATGTGAAAAATGCGAGTTTGAGCGAAGTGGCATTTAGAATCGATGATTTGGGGGATATTTATTTAGATTCTGTAAAAAGCAACAAAATCACAGAATCTAATAAACAAAACGGCGAAAATATCGCAGAATCTGCCCCCACTTCGTCATTGCGAACGAGCGAAGCGAGTGCAACGAAGCAATCCACAGAATTTGCGAGCGTAGCGAAAAATCTCAAAACAAATATAGATTCTTCGCTCATTTCATTCGCTCAGAATGACAAAATAGATTGCCACGATTTGACTTCGTCAAATCTCGCAATGACGGAAAATAATGCAGATTCTACGAATCGCACAAATTTCGCAGAATCTTTCACTAAAAATCCCCCCCCCGTAGCGAAAATTCACAAAACCCCACAATTTCACAAAACCCAAAAAATTCGCCAAATCTCCGCATAACTCTCCATTCTCACGCCTGCCTAGAATTTCGCTACCATAATTTTTCGCTTCTTTGCGACCCGTGGATTATTGGCAGTGCGTTTTTTGGCGCGTGGCGCAATTATCCCACGCCACTTTTAAACGCGCAAAATATCCACACACTCACACAGCGCACAAATGCCATTTGGATTTCGCACGAGCACAGCGACCATTTTCACCCTGCGACTTTAAAATATTTTGATAAACAAACACCCATTTTTGTCCCTGCCTTTGCAAATGGGCGAATGGAAGCGCATTTGCAAAAAATGGGATTTGAAAATATCATTAGTGCGAAATTTGGGGAGCGAGTAAAAATCGCAAATGATGTTTTTATCACCACTTATGAACCTGCTTCGCTGTGGAATGATGCGCAGATTTTGCTTGAATTGGGCGATTTTCACATTTTAAATATCAATGACGCTGGGATAAATCACAAAATCCACGAAAAGATTAAATCCGTAGATTTAATCTGCTCTGCGTTTTCGCCCGGTGCTAGTGGGTATCCTGCGACTTGGACGCACTTAAATGACACACAAAAAATAGAGATTTATGAAAAGTCCCGCACCGCCACACTTGAAATGCTAAAAAAGGCGTGTGAGATGTATGATGCGAAATATTTTTTGCCCTTTGCTTCGCATTTTATTTTAAACCACCCTGCGCATTTGAAATATATGAAACTCTTGCGTAAAAATACGATTTTTGATGTAACTAGTGCTTTTAAGGATAGCAAGGTAGAAGTTTTGCCATTGCTCTTTGGTGATGCGTGGAGTGCAGAATCTGGATTGCAAAAAATGCAGAGGGCGCAAAATCTTTATGATTTTAGCGTGGTTGAATCACACATAAAAAATGATTTTGATAAAGCGGAGTTTGAAACGCAATATCCAAAGGCACAAAATTATGATAAGGCGGTGGTTTTAAAATATTTTGAAAATCTAAATAATATCCCTGAAATGGTGTTTTGCGAAGATTTGGTAATGAGCGTTTATCCTATCGGTGAATCTTGCGAAGCATTTTCTTTTGAAATAAAAAATGGCGTTTTAAAGATTTGTGAAAATCTCGCGACCTCGCCAAATATCACTATGAAAATCCCTTCTATAATTTTAATGCAGATTTGCAAAAATAATGAGAGCTGGGATGAGGCGACAATCGGTTATTGGTGTGAATTTAGTCGCAATCCAGACATTTATCACACGGAATTTTGGCGCATAATGCAGTGTCCATATTATTTGAAAAATCCACACAATGCAGATTCTGCGAATATTACAGCACAAAGCAATGTGGCGTGGGTTTTGGAGAGACTTGGCGAAATTGGTGAAAAAATCTTTGGTCGGTATGGATTGTATTGTCTATCTTGCAATAAAGCATATAGCGAAACAATCGCCCAAGCTTGTGCAATGCACGGGATTGATAATGCTAAATGTAAGCGATTATTGGGCGAATTAAGGGCACATTTGGGATGAGATTTTGAGGTAAATTTGTGAAAATTTTTGTGCGAGATTCTGCGATTCGCAGAATCTGCCCTGTATTTCGTCATTGCGAGACGCACGAATTAAATGAGTGCAACGAAGCAATCTATTTCAGCGAATCGTAAATCAAAGGCGAATCGCTTATTTTGTGTGAATCTAAATGTAATAATTTATTGATTCATATTTTTACATTACGCGAATCTATCTTTTAAATCCGTGTGATTTGGATTGTTTTGATTCGGCGTTGCCGAATCTCGCAATGACGGAAAGGGGTGATTTATTTTTGATTTGTGGATTGCTTCGTTGTTTTCGCTATCGCTCAAACTGCCTCGCAATGACGATTCGGCGCATTTCACCCCAAATCTCACGCGATTTGCCACATTCAACTTCTACTTTTTTACCGCCTCGTTGCAATCCTTATAATCCGCACTTTGCACATTAAATAAATCCACGCCACGCGCAATACTCTCATCATACATTGCGATTTTTTTCTGCAAATGCCCTGAAATTTCTTGTATTCGCGCCATTCGCGCTTGTATTTTTTTAAACGCTTTTTCTAGCAATGCCTTGCGCTGTTTTGCCGTGCGGAAGCCCTGTGCGAACATTTCTGCGTAGCTTTTTATATCCTCCAAACTCATATCCGCATCGCGTAGCCAAACCACCCAATTTACCCACCGCACATCGCTGTCGCTGAAATATTTGACGCCATTTTTGTCGCGCTCAATGCTTGGAAATACGCCCTTTTTCGCCCAAAAGCGCAGTGTGTAGCAGGATACGCCTGTGATTTTTTCGACTTGTTTGATTGTGTATGCCATTTTCGCTCCATTTTGTAAAATAAAAATGTAATTATAAAAGATGATAGTAGGTATAAGTCAATGGTTTTTTGAAAAATTTGGCAAAATTATCGCAAATTTAATGTTGCTTTAAATGTTAAAAAACTACAATCCCGCTTTTAAATTTCAAAAAAAAAAGGACAAAAAATGCCACTATTAGATAGTTTTAAAGTCAATCATACCATTATGCCAGCCCCTGCGGTGCGCCTAGCCAAAACGCTTGCGACGCCGAAGGGCGATAAAATCGCCGTTTTTGATTTGCGCTTTTGCAAGCCAAATGAAGAGATTTTGAGCGAAAAAGGGATTCACACGATGGAGCATCTCTTTGCGGGATTTATGCGGGAGCATTTGAATGCGCCAAATGTCGAAATCATCGACATTTCGCCTATGGGCTGTCGCACGGGCTTTTATATGAGCGTCCTCGGTGTGCCTAGCGAGGATAGCGTGAAAGATGCGTGGGAAGCGAGTATGCGCGATATTTTGAAAACGGACAAAATCCCTGAGGCAAACAAATATCAATGCGGCTCGTTTGAAATGCACTCTCTAAATGAAGCGCAAAAGATTGCGCAATCCACGCTAGAAAAGGGCATTGGCATTATGAATACAAGCGAGTTGCTTTTAAGCGATGAAATGCTTGGCAAGTGATTTTTGGTGATTTGAAATGAGGGTTGAATTAAAAGTCAGCGGAATGCACTGCAAGGCTTGCGTAGATAAAATCACGCGATTTGTGAGAGAAGTTAGTGGCGTGGGCGAAGTGCGCGTGGATTTGGATGTGCAAATCGTGCGCGTGGATTACGAATCGCCAGCGACTTTGGAGGCAATCAAAGAGGCGATTTTGGATAGTGGATTTGAGGTGGAATAGAGATTCTGTGAAAATCTAAAAAACGCAGAATCTCGCATTGTTTTCAAGACAAATCGCAGAATCTCGCAAAAATCACGCAAGATTCTGCGTTTTTGTTGCCTTTCGCAGAATTTACGATTTTTGTTGCCTTTCGCAGAATCTGTGTGAAAATCTACTTTATAAATGCGCTTTTGAATAAGTCTAGCGCGTATTGCGTGGTTTGGGTTTGAATGGCGATTCGAGTGCCGTTAAAGTGCACTTTTTTGATAATGGATTTTTCGTTCCGTTTTTTTACGCCCACAAATATCGTCCCCACAGGCATTTCATCGCTTCCGCCATTTGGTCCAGCGATTCCGCTTGTGGCGATGACAAAGTCGCTTTGCATTATTTTGCTAATTTGCATAAGCATTAAATCCACCACTTCCACGCTATACGCGCTTTTTTGTGCCAAAATCGCTGAATCTACACCCAAAACGCGCGTTTTTATTGCGTTTTGATAACACACGATTCCGCCACGAAATGCGCTACTTGCGCCACTAATTTGACTAAAAGCATAATTGATTAGTCCGCCCGTGCAAGATTCGGCAACGGCAATGCTTTTGTTTTCACGCACTAAAAAGTCAATAATTTCTCTTGCGATATTAGATTCCACGCTACCCACGCAATCTTATGGCGATATTTATATACCAATACAAAAGCCCGATTGTGTAAAAAAATATGCCCACATAGTAGAAATTTCCGCGCGACAGCACTTCGGCAGAGTAGAGAAATAGCCCAAAGCCGATGATTAAAATCACCAAATTCATCACCGAATAAAAGCTAATGGTTTTTCGCAAACTTATGGCAATTCGCACGAAAAGCAAAATGCAAATCACAGAGAGCGCGCAATCAATTATCGGGCGCATAGTAAATGAGTAAGATTCGACACTATAACCAAAGAGAAAAAATATGCTTGTATTCATCGATGGGGAGACTTCGCGCAAATATGTTTGATAAAAATAGCTATCATACACGCGCTTAAAGTATCTATCATAGGCGCGTTGCTTGTAAAAAAAGCTAATAAGCGGCATTAGGATAAAAAACACAAATACCACGCTATCGATGATTGTCTTTTTGATATTGCGGATAAGCTCGCTTGGCTCATCGTAGCTGTAAATATTCATCATTTTATCTAACTCATCTGCGCTGTAATTTGAGAGAATGCTAAGCGCAAAAAGCGCGGTAAAAACCACACTCGCCCCAAGCGTCCAATCGCCATAAAGGCGGGAGCGCACCCTAAATTTCTTTCGTGTGAAAAAATGATACAGCGCAAGTAAAAAGCCCACCACAAGCAAGATTCGACACATTGTGACAAAAAATCCATTTGGTTTTAGCATAATTGGGAGTAAATTATCAAAGTTTGGGATTGCGGTAGAAGTGATAATACCGATAAACAAAAAACTCGCAAAAAAGAAAAAGATTAGCGAAAAAATCATTTCATTTTTTTCGCGTGTGAGCGTGAAATCCATTTGTTTGTCCCCCTTTTGTCGAATCTAAATCATCGTTTTGCCAAAATCATTTGCCAAATCTCAAAAATTTTTCAAAAAATATCCATCGATGCCATCTGCGATGCCTTTGGCAAGGGCGTTTTGATACTCTTTGCTTTGCAATCTCTTTAAATCATTTGCATTTGTCATATAGCCCACTTCAATTAAAATCGAAGGCATTAGCGCACCTGCAAGCACCCAAAATGGTCCCTCTCGCACACCGCCATCAAGCGTGGTTTTGTAGAGTTTTCGCGCATTTATTAGCATACCGCTTTGCACATCGATTGCAAGTTTGTTTGACGCAAGCAAGCGTTGCGAATTTATGGAGTTTAGAAAGGACATTTTGGAGAATTTATTCATAATCTCAATATCATCCTTGTTCTCTAACTCGGCGACTTTTCTAGCGCGCTCACTTCGCGCGGTGGAGAGAAAATAAGTCTCAATGCCGTTTGCGGATTTGTAGTTTTTCGCCTTTTTATCAAGCGCGTTTGCGTGAATGCTGATGAAAACATCGGCGTTTTTGTCGTTTGCCATTTTTGTGCGGTCTGTCAAACTTAAATATTTATCCCCGCTTCGCGTTACAAAGACTTTGTAGCCCCTTGCTTTTAAAATCTCGGCGGTTTTTTTGCTGATATTTAGGACGATTGCCTTTTCGCATACTTTGCCGACTTTTGCCCCGCAGTCCTTGCCTCCGTGCCCTGCGTCCAAAACTACGATTTTATTTTTGGCGATTTCTTTGGGGAGCGTTTTTGGCTTTGAATCTTTTTGGTTTTTTGAATCTTTTTGCTTTGGCGCAGAATCCTTTGAATCGGCGGATTTTGGCGCAGAATCTTTTTTAGATTCTGTGTTTTTGGGCGGATTTTTCGCAGAATCTAAATCTTTTTTCGCAGAATTTTTTGAGTTTGTTTTCGCAGAATCTCCGCCTTTTTTTGCGTCCAAACTCGCAAATAAATCGCTAATTGCGCTAGATTCTGCGTTTTTGCCAAAACTTAAAATTAGCATTTTTTTATCAATCTTAAAATCCAAATCATCGATATTGTCGGTAGAAATCACGATTCGCGCGAAAACTTTTGAATTTTGGGCGATTGTGATTTGCGCTTTTTCTAATTCGATATTTTTGCGCGGGATTGTAAGCTCGGCGCGGACGCTGTAAAAAATGCCATCTTTGTGCGTGTGGCGCGTGAAATTTTGCTTTGTGATATTGCTATCAAATTTGATTTGCACTTCATTTTCGCTCCAATTTATCGACAAAATTTTTAACGGCGCGGAAAATAACGCGCCACACGCAAAAATAAAAATTAGCAAAAATCGCAAAATAAATCCTAATTTGCGCTAGATTCTGCGTTTTTATGTGAAATCGCAGAATCACATAAAATCGGCGTAGATTCTGCGAAATTATGCAAATTCACAGATTCTGCGTTTTTCTCATTAGATTCAGCGACTAATTCGCCAATTAGTTCTTTTGTGCTTACAATCTTATCGATACGCCATCCGTTTGCACCTGTGAAATAAAGCCCCGTCTCTTTGTTGCCGTTACTTGCATCGCCTAATCTATCGGCAATGCAATAGCCCACTTTTCGCGCTTCCTCGCCGCGATTGCAAGGGCTTACGCAGTTGCTAACACAGGCGATTTTGGGCGCAGTGCCGTTTTTTATCGCTTTTAAAATGCCTACATTGATAGCCCGTGCGGGATAGCCCACAGGCGATTTGATTAGCTCAATGTCGCCTTCTTTTACATTTGGCATAATCTCGCTATACGCCTTTGCATCGCATTCTTTGACGCCTAAAAAGCGCGTTGCCATTTGCACTCCACTTGCGCCAAGCGCGATAAATCTATCAATATCATCGCGATTCCAAATGCCACCTGCGGCAATTACAGGGATTTCGCCCTGTGCCTTTGCCTCTGCGATGACTTTGGGGACGATATTTTCTAATTTAAATTCATCTTTAAAGCAATCTTCGTATTTGAATCCTTGATGTCCCCCGCTTAATGGTCCCTCTACGATTACGGCATCGGGGATTTTGTTGTATCGCTCTCTCCATCGTTTGCAAATGATTTTTAATGCCTTTGCCGATGAAACGATAGGGATTAGCGCGACATCGGGGAAATTTTTGGTAAATTCGGGCATATTTGTAGGCAATCCCGCGCCTGTGATGATGATATTTGCCCCCGCCTCGCAAGCGTCCTTTACCACGCGTCCATATTCGTTTATCGCGTATAAAATATTTGCTGCCAAAGGCGAATCGCCACAGATTTTTCTAGCGTTTTTAAAGATTTCATTTAGCGCGTTTTTTGAGTAAAAATTGATTGCTTCAAAGGGTTTGCTACGAATGATTTTCTCTGCAAACTGCATTTTTTTGTAATATCCCGTGCCAACGCAACTAATCGTCCCTAACGCGCCGTTTTTGGAGACATTTCCAGCTAGTTCGTCCCAGCTTATGCCAACGCCCATTCCGCCCTGAATTATGGGGTATTTTATCTTGTATTTGCCGATTTTTAGTGGTTTTAATTTCATTGTTTGATTCGCCTTAATTTACCTTAAATTTTCAACTGACTTGGACTTTCAAAAATTTCCTTTTGCCAATTTGAATGACATATATACCAGAATTTAGCTTAAAATTCTCATCATTTATTTTTTCGCCATTGATTCGCACCGCACCAGCGCGGATTTCACGCCTTGCTTCGCTAGTGGATTTTACCATTTCATTTTCACACAAAATCTTGCAAATCCACGATTGTGATTCTACACAAACTTCTTTTATGTCGCTAGGGACGGCGTTTTGGGTAAAGATTTGGGCGAAATTTTGCTTTGCTTCTTGCGCTGCTTTTGCGCTGTGGTAGCGCGTGATGATTTCTATGGCTAAATTTTCTTTGGCGGTTTTTGGGTGAAATGCACCTTTATCGACACTTTGCTTCAAAGATTCAAGCTCTTTTAGCGAAATGGTGCTAATTAGCTCATAATACCGCCACATAAGCGAATCGCTAATACTCATAATCTTACCAAACATTTCATTTGGAGACTCCGTAATGCCAATGTAATTGCCAAGCGATTTGCTCATTTTATTCACGCCATCTAACCCCTCCAAAAGTGGCATTGTGATGATACTTTGCTCTTTATTTAGCCCATAAGCGCGTTGCATAGTGCGCCCCACAAGCAAATTAAACTTTTGGTCATTGCCACCAAATTCAATGTCGCTATTTAGCGCAACCGAATCATAGCCTTGCAGAAGCGGATACATAAACTCCATAATGGTGATTTGGTTATTTGTCGCATATCGCTTTGCAAAATCATCTCTCTCTAACATTCGCGCCACATTGAAATGCGAAGTAAGCTTCAAAATCCCCTCGCTACCTAGCTTTTCTAACCATTTGGAGTTGAAACAAACCTCCGTGTGCGCCGAATCTAAAATCTTAAAAACCTGCTCTTTGTAAGTTTGCGCATTTTTTAGCACTTCATCGCGGGAGAGTGGCGGACGCGTTTTGTTTTTGCCACTTGGGTCGCCTACCATTCCCGTAAAATCGCCGATTAGAAATTTTATGTCCGCGCCATATTTTTGAAACAACGCCATTTTTTGAAGCACCACAGAATGCCCCAAATGCAAGTCTGGCGCGGTTGGGTCAAATCCCGCTTTTACGATGAATCGCACACCTTTTTCAAAAAATCGCTTTACCAAAAATTTGATATAATCAATGCCGATGATTTCGCCTGTGCCACGAGTGATTTCGCTCATCGCTTCGGTGAGTTTTGATTGGAGATTCATAATGTGTCCTTTGTGGTAGATTTAGATAAATTTGCACTAGATTTGTCATTCTGAGATTTGCGTAGCGAATCGTGGCAATCTACGCCAAATTCGTCATTCTGAGCGAAGTTGCGTGAGCTACGAAGCGAAGAATCCAAATCACACGAATCTAAATTATACGAATCGCAATTTTGCAAAGTTGAATCCGCATTAGATTCGCCATTTTGCCCCTTTGATTCACTTGAATCTTTTCGCAAAAGGGCTGCACCCCCCGCCCCGCTCCCCCTACGCGCCAAAAGCTGCCGCTTTTCGCTTTTAGGGGGAGAGCCTCGCTTTTCCACTTCTAGCAAAAAATCGGCGGTTGCACTACTGCAACCTTGCTCCCGATTTTTTGCACCACGAAGCGGGCGAGATTTGGGTGCTTCGCACGGATTATTTTTATCATTTTTGCTATCGCAAAAATTTGTGGATTGCCACGATTCTGCGTAAAACGCAGAATCTCGCAATGACGAATTTTTTAGATTCGCGATAAATTTGCAGTTGATTCGCGTTAGCGCAATCACAATCGAAGTAATGGCGGTAGTGCTTTCGCAGTTTTTGGTGAATCGACACAAGGATAGCGGACTTTGCGTCCGTGCCTTGTGGCGATTCACCAAATCTGCGAAATGATTACCCCAGAACAAATTGCCCTGCGAATCGCATTTATTTCTGTATATACGCATCTTTCAACCCCACAAATTCTATAATTTTATATTTTTTGTTTAGCATTTCGCGTAGTGGTTTTATGTCATTTAGTGGCGTCTCAAAGAGAATTTCGCAAGTTGTCATAAATTGACTTTTATATCCATTGTATGAGATTCCTATGACATTGCAGTCAAATTTCACAATCCCTGCCAAAAACTCCGCCAAAACGCCCTTTTTGTCCTCTAATGCGACAATGACTTTATAACCCGTGCTGTTATTTTCCTTCCAATCGACAAAAACCATTCGCGCACCATTGCTTACCTCCAAAAATGCGCGTTCGCAAAGTTTGTGGTGGATAAAGACTTTAGAGCCATTTTTAATCGCCAAAATCCCATCGCCGTGCTTTGGATGGCAGCAGTAATCAAAAAGCGTTTCGCTAATGGTGTGATTTGAGTAAATGATGAGATTGTCAAACTCTTGCCCTTTGAGTTTGAGCCTATCAAGGCGGATTTTGGAGAGAAAATTGACATTGTTTTTTAGGCTATTTTTTAGGCGGTTTTTAATGTCAATCAAAAAGTCCAAATCCCTTATGGCTTTTGCGATTGTCGGCATTAGATTATGCTCACGGACGAACGATTCGACTACATTCATATTGTGGTCAAAAAATATCGTTGAGATGATATTGATTGCGGATTTTTGCTCGATTTCTTTTAGCTTTTGTGCGCATTGCGCTTTGAGCGCGGACTTTGCGCGAGAAGTTTTCACTGCATCAATCCAAGTGCATTTTGGCTCTAAATGCGCATTTGTAATGATTCGCACGATGTCGCCACTTTTTAGTGTGGTAAGAAGTGATGATTTTTGATTGTTGATATATGCCTCTTTTGCGTAGCTCCCTAACTCCGTATGCACCGCGTAGGCAAAATCTAACGCCACAGCACCCACAGGGAGCGTGTAAGTGTCCCCAGCGGGAGAAAAAACGACTATATCCTCTCTATACAAGTCATTTTTTGCCATTTCGTAAAATTCTTCAATATTATTGTCTTGATATTGCAGGTTGCTTAGCCAATCAGTTGAAGGCGTAATGCCAGAATTTTTGTATTTCCAATGAGCAGCCACGCCAAACTCCGCGCTATTGTGCATTTTTATGGTGCGAATCTGTATTTCAAAAATCGAGCTTTCATCAAAGACGCTTGTGTGAATCGTTTGATAGCCGTTTTCTTTTGGGAGTGCGATATAGTCTTTGAATCGCGATACGATGGGCTTTAAGCGCAAATGAATTATGCCTAAAGCCTTGTAGCAGTCCAAATCATCTTGCACGATTATGCGAATCGCAAGTAAATCCAATATTTCATCGATGCTCACGCCTTTTTTTTGCATTTTTAGGAAAATAGAGTAGGGGCGTTTGATTCGGCTCTCAATTCTAAATTGTGATTCTAAGAATCCGCCCTGCATAAGCAGATTTGACACTTTTGCGATGAAATTATTTAGCTTTAAGATTAAACTTTGTCGCTTTTGGCTTAAATAGTCATTGATTTTATTATAATCATCGGGGAAAATGTAATAAAAACTTTTGTCTTCTAACTCATTTTTAATCGATGAAATGCCAAGTCTATGGGCGATGGGCGCATAAACGACAAGCGTTTCTTCTGCGATTCGCCGCTGTTTGTGCGGTGGGAGGACATCTAGCGTTAGCATATTGTGCATTCTATCGCTGATTTTTATTACAAGAGCGCGAATGTCTTTGATTGAAGCAAGTAGCATTTTACGAAAGGATAGCGCGGCTTGGATTAGCTTTTCGTTTGATTGGCTTGATGGGAACTCTTCTTTTCTAATGTCGATAATTTTGGTAAGCGAATCTACCAGCCCCGCAACATCTTCGCCAAATTCGCTCTCAATCCAATCAATATCATAATCCGTATCCTCCACGACATCGTGGAGCAAAGCAGCGCAAATCATCGACTCTTCGCCACCATAATACGCCACAATGCACGCCACCAAAATGGGGTGAATCGCATAAGGAATCCCGCTTTTTCGCAACTGCCCAGCGTGTGCGGCAATGCAAGAATTTAGCGCGTTTCGCACCTTTGGCGTCATCGAATAAAAAAGGATATTTTCTAATCGCTCAGTCGCCTTGTCAATGGTGGTAATGTCGCCAAATGATGAAAAGATATTCAAAACGCTGTCCTTTTAAAAATTATATTAGATTCTGCGATTCACACGAAAAACGCAGAATCTACCCCAAAAATCGCAGAATCTACTTCGATTCGTCATTGCGAGGCACTAAGTGCCGAAGCAATCTATTAGATTCTGCGAATCGCAGAATCTAACCCACCCCCTTAATCCCCCTCCGCAAGGGATGGGGAAAATGCAAATCCCCACTTGCAAGGGAGGGGGAAAATTTTGTCATACTGAGCGATAGCGAAGTATCTCTTTTGTTTTTTTTGAGATTCTTCGCTACGCTAACGCTTCGCTCAGAATGACAATTTAAAATAGATTCTGCGATTCGCAGAATCTCAATCGAAGTAATGGCGGTGTGGCTTCTTGCGTTAGTCGCGCTTGTCAAGCGAAATAGGACTTGGGCGTCCATTGAGTGCAGATAAGTGCGACTAACGCAAGAATTGCATACCCCAGAACAAATTGCCACCCAAAAACCTAGTTGCGGTCGTCAATTCTGTCAATGCTAATCTTCCCCTCCGCAATCTCTCTTAACGCAATATCTGAAAGTTTATGCTTCGTAACTTCCATTTCCACAAGCGGTTCTGCGCCATCGCTTAGCTCTTTCACGCGACTAAATACAAAGCACGATAGCTTGTATCTGTCATTATCCAATCTCTGCAACGCTTTTTCTAAAATATCCTCAATTCTATCCATTTTTAATCCTTTCGATTTAATTTTTTACAATGCTATAAATGCCCTTTTGATGCTCAATGATATTCAAAAGATTGCCCGGCTTAAACATATTGCAAACGATTATGGGCAGATTATTGTCCTTTGCTAACGCGATTGCCGTATCGTCCATCACCTTAATATCATCGCGCAACGCCCTATCATAGGATAGCGTCTCCAAAAGATTCGCGTCATCGAATTTATTTGGGTCTTTGTCGTAGATTCCATCGACTTTTGTCGCCTTTACAATCGCATCTGCGCTGATTTCAACCGCACGCAAAGTCGCTGCTGTATCGGTGGTAAAAAATGGATTTCCCGTCCCAGCCGCAAAAATCACCACGCGCCCCTTTTGGATATGCCGAATCGCACGGCGATATATGTAAGTCTCGCAAATCTCTTGAATCTCAATGGCACTTTGCACTCTCACATCGACACCAAAATGCTCCAATGCTTCCTGCATAGCCACCGCATTTATCACGGTGGCAAGCATTCCCATATAATCGCCACTTGTGCGCCGAATGATACCGCCCTCACTCGCGCTCACGCCACGAATGATATTTCCACCGCCGATAACTATGCAAACCTCGACATTATTATCCACCAAAAGTTTGATTTCTTTGGCAATGTAGCGCAAAATCTCAATGTCGATTCCAAAGCCATTTTTACCAGCCAAAGCCTCGCCTGAAAATTTCACCAAAATGCGATTTTTCCTAATGTTGCGGGTTTCGTTGTCTTGAATCTCTTGCATTTGTAGCCTTTCTTTAAATAAAATTTGCGATTCTAATGCAAAAATGCTTAAAAAAATATTATATTTTTAAACGAATCGCGAATCGATTTTTAAAATCATTGCAAAATCATTGCAAAACTTTTAAAATAAAACGGCATTTTTCAAACTCTTATATTGAATCACTAATGAAAAGTTATTGCGCTTGAATCATAAATATTTAGTCTATCACTATAAACTTTTGAAAAATTTGCGTTTTTATATTGACTTTGCTAAAAAAAACTACTACAATTTTGGCACTTAAATTTTAAGAGTGCTAAATTTTAAAATTTAAGTGTAAGAATCTAATCATATAAGATTCTTGCGAAACTCTTAATTTTTTAAAACATTTCGTAATAAGGAGCGAACAATGAAATTCAAACCACTTGATAAGAGAGTTGTTTTAGAGCGAGTAGAGGAAGAAAACAAAACCTCTTCGGGCATTATTATCCCTGATAATGCAAAGGAAAAGCCACTTGTAGGCGTAGTCAAAGCGATTAGTAAAAAAATCGAAAAAGACTGCGAATTTAAAGTGGGCGATAGCGTTGTATTTGACAAATACAAAGGCACTGAGATTAAGATTGAAGGCAAAGAATATATCGTGCTTGATGCCGAAGATTTGCTTGGAATCTTGGGTTAAAATATTTTAAGGAGTAAAAAATGGCAAGTAAAGAAATCACATTCTCAGATAACGCGAGAAATAAACTATTTGACGGAATCAAACAGCTAAATAACGCAGTAAAAGTAACGATGGGACCGCGCGGACGCAATGTGCTTATCCAAAAAAGCTACGGCGCACCTGCGATTACAAAAGATGGCGTTAGCGTAGCAAAGGAAGTCGAGCTAAAATGCCCTATCGAAAATATGGGCGCACAGCTTGTAAAAGAAGTAGCCAGCAAAACCGCAGACGCCGCAGGGGACGGGACTACAACAGCAACCGTTCTTGCGTATAGCATTTTCAAAGAGGGCTTACGCAATATCACAGCAGGCGCGAATCCCATAGAAGTCAAACGCGGTATGGATAAAGCCGTAAGCGCGGTTATCGATGAGCTTAAAAAATTAAGCAAACCTGTCAAAGGCAAAAAAGAAATCGCGCAGGTTGCCACAATTTCGGCAAATTCTGATGAAAATATCGGCAACCTAATCGCAGAGGCGATGGATAAAGTCGGCAAAGATGGCGTAATCACCGTTGAGGAAGCAAAAGGCATCGATGATGAGTTAAATGTAGTTGAGGGAATGCAGTTTGATAGAGGGTATCTAAGCCCGTATTTTGTTACAAATGGCGACAAAATGACGATTGAGTTGGAGAGCCCATACATTCTTTTGACAGACAAAAAAATCACCACAATGAAGGATATTTTGCCCCTTTTGGAATCCACTATGAAAAGCGGCAAACCTTTGCTAATCATCGCAGAGGACATTGAAGGCGAGGCACTCACAACGCTTGTAGTAAATAAACTGCGAGGCGTTTTAAATGTCGCAGCGGTAAAAGCACCGGGCTTTGGCGATAGACGCAAGGAAATGCTAAAAGACATCGCAATCCTTACAGGCGGACAAGTTATTAGCGAAGAGCTAGGCAGGGCGCTGGAAAGCACACAAATCGCGGATTTGGGACAATGCGGACGAATCTCAATCGACAAAGACAACACAACCATTGTCGATGGCAAAGGCAAAAAAGATGAGGTAAAATCGCGAATCGCCCAAATCAAAGCCCAAATCGAAACCACAACAAGCGACTATGACAAAGAAAAACTCCAAGAGCGACTAGCAAAATTAAGCGGTGGCGTGGCAGTTATCAAAGTCGGCGCAGCAAGTGAAGTGGAGATGAAAGAGAAAAAAGATAGAGTTGATGACGCGCTCTCAGCGACAAAAGCAGCCGTTGAGGAAGGCGTAGTAGCAGGTGGTGGTGTAGCTTTGATTCGTGCAGCGCAAAGCGTTAAATTAAAACTTGTAGGCGACGAAGCAATCGGCTATGACATTATTAAACGCTCAATTAAAGCACCTTTGGCACAAATCGCTGAAAATGCTGGATTTGATGCGGGAGTAGTTATAAATAAGATTGAGGAAAAATCGGACAATAATTATGGTTTTGACGCAAGCACAGGCGAATATGTTTATATGAATCAAGCTGGTATTATTGACCCATTAAAAGTTACTCGAATCGCGTTGCAAAATGCAGTTAGCGTTTCAAGTCTGCTTTTAACCACTGAGGCTACGATAAACGAAGTCAAAGAAGACAAACCAGCCCCAGCAATGCCTGATATGGGCGGTATGGGAGGAATGGGCGGAATGATGTAACGCCCTACCCTTTTGCGCTGTGTGTGATTTTCGCAAATCGCACACAGAGTATTTATTGCCACAAAACGCAGAATCTTAGATTCTGCGAATTTATATTCATTTCACGCAAATCACAGAATCTAACACCAAAAAATACCAAATTCGCAGAATCTGGTGCGGTTTTTTATAGTTATGAGATTCTGCGATTCGCAGAATCTTTGCAATCCATACCAAATCTGTCATTACTAGATTCTGTGTTTTTATGCGATTCGCAGAATCTAGCGGATTGCCACAAAAATGCTACGCGTTTGCAGTGTTTGCAAGCAAGTCTCGCAATGATGAATTTTTTTGGGTTTTTACCCACCCCCTAAATCCCCCGCGCGCATTTGGGAGGGGGAGATAAAAGATTCAATATCCGCAAGGGAGGGAGAGAATTTTTGCGATTCTTCGCGAACGAAATTCGCACGAGAATGACAAGATTTTCGCCGAATCTAGCGCATTTTGCAAATCCACTCTACCGCTTCTTTCGTGCTTTCAAAAACAAACTCGCTGTATTGCTCTAACTCCGCTTTTTTGCCATATCCACACAGCACGCCAACGCCCACAATCCCGGCGCATTTGGCGGATTGCAAATCCAAAATCGTATCGCCAATCATAAAAGTTTCACTAGATTCTGCGCTAATGCCTAGCGACTTTAAGCGCGATAATGCCCTCTCTATCGGCTCTTTATGCGGTTTTGGGTGCGTCACATCATCACGCCCGACAATCGCGCTAAAATGCCCCGCCACGCCAAAATGCGTCAAAAGTTTTTTTGTCGAATCGCTACTTTTTGTAGTCACAATGCCAAGATTTGCAACCGCACTTGCCATTTCTATCGCACTCACCGCACCATCAATCATCTTTGTCTTTTCGTTGTGAATCCTCGCATAATGCGCCTTGTAATCCTCGCAACAGCGCAGAATCTGCCTAGATTCTGCGCCAAAAAATGCAAACATTTCGCTTAATTGATAGCCGATTTTTGATTCAACCTCTGTGCGCGATAAAAGTGGCATTTTATGCTTCTCAAACACCGCACAAAAACTCTCATAAATCGCCTCCGTGCTGTCAATCAGCGTCCCATCCATATCAAATAAAATTATCACTTCAACCTCCGAAATTCACTTTTTAGCACCACTATGCTAACCAAAAATGCGCAAAATAGCGCGATTGGATAGCTCGCCCAAATGCCCCGCACACCGAAAAAATGCGCCATTATCGGTAGCAAAATCGCCATAAAGATGAGATTGTGGCAAAGAGAGATGATGAGCGAGCCTTTTATGCGCTGTGTCGCCTGTAAAAACGCCGATGAGATGATATTAAATCCCAAAAATAAATATCCCAAAAAATATATTCGCACAGCGATGATTAGCTCATCTAAAAGCCCCATTTCGCTTTGTTTAAGAAAGATTTGCGCAATTTGTGGTGTGAAGCAAAACATTATAATATAAACCACCAAACCAAAGATTAGCGCGGTAATAGCGGCGATTTTAAAGGCGGAGATTGCGCGAAAACGCTCCCTTGCGCCAAAGTTATAACTTACGATTGGCTGCATTCCGTGCGATAGAGCCAAAACGCACCCAAAAAATACAAATCCAATATAAAGCATTATACTTAAAATCGCAATGCCCTGCGTAGAATCTAGGGCTGATAGCAAAATATTCATAAATAAAATAATCGCCCCAAAGGCAAATTCAGACATCGAAGGTGCAATCCCGCTGATGATGGACTTTTTAAAAGCAGATGGACTTAAAATCAGCATAAAATGCAACTTGCCTTCTTTGCGTAAAAAGTGCTTTAAAATGATGATTAGCCCCACAAAATGCCCCAAAATTGTCGCAAACGCCGAGCCAAACATCCCCCAGCGCAAGATAAAAATAAAAATGTAATTTAAGATGATATTGCAAATCGCCCCAGCGGTGAATGAAATCATCGTAAGATTCGGCGCACCATCATTTCTAGCAAACGCGCAAAGCACGGACTGCGCCATAATAATCGCCCCGCCAAGCACGATGACATTTAGATATTCAAGCAAATATGGGCGCAAAATCTCATTTGCCCCAAGAATGGTGGCAAGATTTTCGCGAAAAATATAGAGCAAAATCCCCACACTTGCGCCAAAAAGTAGCGTTATGTAAATCACGGAGTTAAAGATAATATTTGCCTTGCGCTCTTTTTTCGCCCCTAGTGCGATGCTAACTAACGCCGCCCCGCCGATGCCAAAGAGCAACTCAATGCCTGTGAAAAATGTAAAAATCGGCACGGATAGCCCGATTGCCGCGAGTCCAAGCTCGCCAATGCCCCGCCCCACGAAAATCCCATCAACCACGACATAGGTTGAGAGCACGAGCATTGAGATTAGCGCGGGGAGCGAGTATGCAATGAATAGCTTTGGCATTGGCGCGGTGCGTAAGTCTAATTTGCGTGACATAAATTTCCTTTGAAAAAAAATTGTAATTTTACATAAAAGATTCTGCGTTTTTGCATTTATTTCGCAGAATCTCGTGCGAAAATCGCAGAATCTGTCTTTATTTTGTCATTCTCGTGCGAAAATCGCAGAATCTGTCTTTATTTTGTCATTCTCGTGCGAAAATCGCAGAATCTTGGATTGCTTCGTTGCACTCGCTTCGCTTCGCAAATCTCGCAATGACGGATTTTTTTGAGATTCTTATCTCGTTGCACTTCGCGTGAGAATGACAATTTAAGATTAGATTCTGCGATTCGCAGAATCTTGGATTGCTTCGTTGTGTTCGCTACGCTCACACTGCCTCGCAATGACGAATCATTTGCCACTACAAACAATTCTAGTATTTTGCGGTGGAAGTTTTGTATTTTTAAAATTTTTTGGGTGTGAGACTAGACTAGCGGTCT
This sequence comes from Helicobacter sp. 23-1044, assembly GCF_053654695.1. Lineage (NCBI taxonomy): Bacteria > Pseudomonadati > Campylobacterota > Epsilonproteobacteria > Campylobacterales > Helicobacteraceae > Helicobacter > Helicobacter sp. 23-1044. Next base: position 43,357 of record NZ_JBSIUQ010000006.1, on the reverse strand, counting down.
GCGAACGCCCAAAAAATTTTAAAAGTGCGAAAGATGCACCCAAAGACGAATTGCTCCCATAGATTCTGCGTTATTGTTTAATGGTTATATGATTATCATCTTCCTTATTTTCGGCAAAATTTATATTTTGCAATTTCAATCGCAAGTCAGATGGCGATGTCGCCTTTTCTAACGCCGCCTCTTCATCTACAACGCCGTTAATGATTAACTCAAATAAATGCTGGTCAAAAGTCTGCGTTTGGTAAATCCCCTTGCCCTCAGCTAACGCCTCCATAATCTCGCCATCGCGCCCCTCAGCGATGATTAGCTCAATGCGTGGCGTTTTGAAAAGCAACTCCGCTGCCGCTACTCGCCCGCCTTTTTTATTTTTCAAAAGTCGCTGTGAGATGATTGCATTTAGCGTGCTAGCAAGCATCGCGCGAATCCTCTGCTGGTCTGTGGCGGGGAAAACGGAGATGATACGATTTATCGTCTCTTTTGCATCAAGCGTGTGAAGCGTGGAGAATACCAAATGCCCCGTTTCTGCCGCGTGGAGTGCCATCTCAATCGTCTCAATATCCCTCATCTCGCCTACCAAAATGATATCGGGGTCCTCGCGCAAAGCGGCTTTTAGCGCGGCGGCAAATGAGTTTGTATCCATACCGACACTGCGCTGATTTAAAATGCTTTTTACATCCTTATGCACGAACTCGATGGGGTCTTCGATGGTTATGATATGCTTTGAATGCTTGTGATTTATCTCATTTATTATCGCTGCCAAAGTTGTGGATTTACCCGAGCCTGTGATACCTGTAACAAGCACTAACCCGCGCTCCATATCGGTGATTTTATGAATCGCCTCAGGCAATCCAAGTCCATCGATAGTATTTTGAATCGTAGGGATTGTCCTAAATGCGAAGCTCACGCCATCCATTTGAAAGAAAATATTTAGACGAAAGCGCGATGACGCGTCATAAATGTAAGTCATATCCATCTCTTTATTTTGCACGAACTCCGGATAGCGCGTCCGTGTGAGCTCTTTTGCCAAAGTGATGGCATCATCTTTGCTAAAAATTTCATTTGCAAACACAATAATATCGCCGTTAATCCGTGCGCGAATCTTCGAGCCTGCCTTCAAATGCAAGTCACTTCCGCCAAGTTCAAGCAGTTTTTTAAGATAAACGCGCACTTTTCGTGTCACGCGGAAGTCAAGCTGCTCGACATCCACCTTCAAACTATCGATATTTGGATTTATGAATTCATTTAACTTTTTCTCATTTTCGCTTGGGATATACTCGCTATTTACGCCCTGAACGCTACCTGCGAAGTCTTGCATAATGTCATTATTTTTCGCCATCAAATTTCTATTTGCCGCTTTTATGTGCTGTGCGATTTGCTCGGGGGTGAGATTTTGCAAGGCGGGATTTTGCCTTTGTGGCGTGCTTTGTGCGCTTTGGCGCAGAATCTGTGGATTTTGCGCGGGATTCTGCGGATTTGGCGAGATTGCTTGCGCTGGGTGCGGACTTTGCGGTGCTTGTCGTGTTAGATTTACATTCATTTGTTGCTCCATTTTGGACTCCCTTTTATTTAAAATGAAAAAATAATATCGTAATTTTACATTATTTTCGATATAGATTCTACGATTTTTTGCTATAATTGAATGAATTTTAAATAAATGGAGTGGATTATGAGACGAGCAGGATTTACGATGATTGAGATAATGTTTATCGTGGTGATAATTGGCGTTTTGGCGGCGGTGGCAATCCCAAGACTGATGGTTAGCAGGGAGGATGCGTGCTATGTGAAATTGCGCTCAAATCTATCGGAGGCGCAAAGCGAAATCACGCGCCAATACACGAAAAACTTTATGCAGGGCAAGGCGATGAGCGATGCGGACTTGAAAAAAATACTTGATGATACGCTAGTGGCAAATACAAGCGCGGGATGCGACTTTGCGGTGAAAAGCAAAAATGATGTGACGATGAATATCGGCAGCGGAAATAAGAAAAAGTCCCTAAAACTCACGCTAGGCACGGACACAGCGACAAAGTCACCCACAATCACTTGCGATACGGATGACAAAAGAACAGGCGAAATGTGTAAAAGACTGCTAGGGAAAAAGGGCAATACGAAATAGCAGTTTGGCGTGGAATCTGCGGATTTTGCGAGATTCTGCTATTTTGGCGCAGAATCTAGCGTGGGATTCTGCGAATTTGACATAAATAAATTTATAAGGAAGTAAAAATGAGCACTTTAATAATCGAAAATGTAAAAGATGAGTTTCTCCCCGCATTTAGGGCGATAAGCAAGGCGATGGACGCCAAATGCAAGGTGCAAAAACCAAAATTGACAAAATTTGAAAAAGAGATTTTAAAAGCAAGGGCGGAGGTGGAAAAAGAGCGTAAAGATGGGACTTTGCGGACTTTTGAGAGTGCTAGGGAGTTTAGAATGGCGGTTGAAAATGGCGAAATATAATATCAACTACGCAAAAAGTTTCATAAAAGATTATAAAAAATTGCAAACCAAAGAAAAAGACTTGACGGATGAAATAATTGACAAAATAGCAAATGGGGAATTTCTCGCACCAAAGCATAACGACCACGCGTTAAGTGGGAATTTGCAGAATCAAATGCGAAAATTTCGTCATTGCGAGAATTGCTTGCAAGCCCTGCATTGCGAAGCAATTCGTGGCAATCCACTTTTTAATCAAAAATTATAGATTGCCACGAAAATGCAACTTTTAACAAAGTCGCATTTTCTCGCAATGACGGAATTTGCGCATTGGATTCTGCAACAATCGCAGAATCTAGCGTGGATTCTGCGAATTTAATGTGAATTTTTGGGCGAGATTCTGCGAAATTATTAGATTCTGCAAAGCTTTCAAAAATCCCGCTATTTAAAAATCTCACTGCCGATTCGCACCATATTTGCGCCATTTGCGATTGCGATTTTGTAATCGCTACTCATTCCCATCGATAAAATCTCTGCGCCGTTTTTGCGAAGCGAATCAAAAATATTTTTTGCGTTTTTAAAGCAAAAATCTTGTATTTTTATGTCATTTGTATTTGTGGCGATTGTCATAATGCCTTTTAGGCGAATATTTTTGCAAATTTCTTGTATTTTTTGATATGAATCTACTGCGGATTGTATTGTGAATCCAGATTTGGTAGATTCGCGTGCAGTATTTATTTCCATTAGGCAATTTAGCGTTTGATTGTTTGATTCAAGCCGTTTTTGCAAACTTTGCGCTAATTTTAGCGAATCTAATGCCTGAAAAAGCGTGGGTTTTAAGCCTAAAAGTGTGTTTATTTTATTTTCTTGCAAAGTGCCAATAAAGTGCCACTCGATAGGGAGATTCGCGCTATTTTGCGCCTTTTGCTTTAAATCTTGGACTTTGTTTTCGCCAAATGCCCTTTGCCCCGCGTTATAAAGTGCGATTATTTGCTCCAAACTCGCATATTTGGATACGGCAATTAGCTTTATAATGTGATGTGCGGAGTATTTTAGTCGCTCCGCTTCGATATTTTCGATGATTTGCGCCAAATTTTCTTGTAAAATTTCTTGCATTTTTTACCTCCATATTTTAAAAAGGCGAAGTTTTTGTGGCGATTCGCGCTATGTCGTTGTAGATTCCAAGTGCCATTAGGCTTAAAAGTAACGCCCACCCAAAGATGATGAGCCGATATAGGACTTTTTCGCTTATGGGTTTGCGCGTAATCCACTCATATAGCGTGAAAATGATATGTCCACCATCTAACGCTGGGATAGGGAAAAGATTGAGTAGTCCCAAATTTATCGAAATTAGCGCAGTTATGCTAAAAAGCGCGACAAGTCCGCTGTCTGTGGCATTTGAGATAATCTGCACGATTGCAATGGGACCGCCCAGCTCACTTGTAGGGACAATGCCACTGATTAGCTTTTGGACGCTTAAAAGTATCATTTTTCCCGCATACAGCGTCTCTCCAAAGGCAAATGGGATAATTTCGCCTAATCCATAGCGGACGACTCCAACCTCACCTTTTGCGCGAATGCCGATAAAACTCTGCTTTACATTCTCACCAAAGATATTTTTAGAATCTTTTACTTGCGGGATTAGCGAAACTTCATATATTTCGCCATCGCGCAAAAAACTTATATTTATCGCCTCTTTTTTATCGCCCACATAATCCGCAATATCGCGCCAAATTTTTATCTCTTTGTTATCGATTCGCACGATTCTATCGCCCTCTTGCAATCCTGCGATTTTAGCAGGTGAATCCTCCATACTATCGCCCACAATAGGCAACAGCGCGTTAATCCCAGCAAGTCCAATGTAAATATATAGCAAAAACGCTAATAGCAGATTCGCCCCGCTACCCGCAAATAGAATGCAAATCTTTTGCCAATGTGGCTTTACGGTGTAACTATCGCTATCGGTGCTTCGTTTGAGCGGGTCTAAATCGTCCTGCCCCTTCATCTGCACATAGCCACCAAGCGGAATGGCAGAAATCGCATATTGCGTGCCATTTATACGCTTTGTAAGAATCTTTTTGCCAAAGCCAATGCTAAAAACTTCAACCTTTACGCCAAAGATTCGCGCCACCAAAAAATGTCCCAACTCGTGGAAAAATATAAGAAATGACAGCACCAAAATTGAGATAATTAGCCACATTTATTTGCCTTTAAAAATTATTTTTTGTGCGATTCGCGTGAATCTTGCGTGATTCGTGTTAGATTCATTGCGGTTCATACGCAAGATTCGCTCATTTCACGCACTTTTATAATACGCCTTTGTGTAATCATAGCCCGAATACAGCGTTACAACTACCGCAATCCATAGCAACGCTTCGCCCCCGGGGAACAAATCCGCTAATAAAAACGCCACAGCCGTGATTTGAAAGCCCGTTTTGTATTTGCCTAAATTATTTGCAGCGACATTTTTGCCCTCACTTGCGGCGATTACGCGCAGTCCCGTGATGAAAAATTCTCTGCTTAAAATAAGAAATACCGCCCACGGATTTGCGCGTTCTAATAGCAAAAGCCCGATAAACGCGCCTAAAATCAGCATTTTATCCGCCAATGGGTCAAAAACCTCGCCAAATTTGGATTTGACATTGTAGATTCGCGCTATGTAGCCGTCAAAAAAGTCCGTGATTGAAGCGATACAAAAAATCAAACACGCCGTGTAATTTACCCACGAAAAGTCCACGAAATCAGGCAACGGGCGGTAAATAATCACGCATAATAGCAAAAATGCTAGTAAGATTCGCAAGGTTGTTAGGATATTTGGCAAAATATGTAAAATAGAATTATTGCGCATTTTGGGCTACGAATCCTTACATAATCCTACTTAAATGTAGTCCCGCCATCAACTACAAAAGTCTGCCCTGTAACCCACGCGCTTTGAGATTCATCACAAAGAAAATACACCGCACCAGCCAAATCTTCGGGCGTCCCCATACGATTTAGAGGGGATTGCTCTTCGACTTTTGCTTTGACTTGCGCATAATCAGGGAATGCACGAAGCGCATCTGTGTCAATGGGTCCGCCACTTACGGCATTTACGCGAATCTTAAATTCGCCTAATTCTTGCGCGGCGTATTTTACCATTGTCTCAACGGCGTTTTTGGAGTTGCCGTGCCCTGCGTAGTTTGGCATATAGACTAAATTGCCTGTGGAGCTTAAAGATACGATTGCGCCACCGACTACTTCGCCTCTTTCTAAATTTTTTTGCATTCGTTTTGTAGCCTCTTGTGCGCCCACCACAAAGGCTAAAACGGTCGCCGTGTAGATATTATTTAATCCACGCGGACGCAATCGCATAAAGGGCGCAAATCCCCCAGCCACGCTTTTACCATAAATAATCGCATTTGATACGAAAAAATCCACGCGCGAAAAATCAGCATCAATCTTTGTAAAAAGCTCCGTGTATTGCTCAGGTTCTAACACATTTAGCGGATAAAATCGCGCTTTTATGCCAAAGCGGCTCTCAACATCGTTTGCGATTTTTTGCGCTTCCTCTTCGTTGCGATTGTAAGTAAAGGCGACATTTACGCCCTCTTGTGCGAATCGATACAAAATCGCCTTGCCGATTCCTCTCGTAGCTCCGCTAATTACAAGCACTTTGCCTTTCATATTGTTGCTCATTTTTTCACCTCGTATTGTTTGATTATAGTTTCTAAATATGCCAAATTTTTCGCACTCACCTTGCTTAATGGCAATCTAAACTCCAAAGATTCGATAAGCCCACAAAGCCACATTGCCGTTTTGATTGGGATAGGATTCGTCTCGCAAAATAGGGCTTTGTTGATTGCAAAAAGCTCGGCGTTGATTTTGCGCGACTTTTCAAAATCCCCATTTCGCGCACTATCCACAAGCTCCACGATTTTATCGGGCAGTAAATTGCCCGTTACGCTGATTGCACCAACGCCTCCACTTGCCAAAATTGGATAGTTTATCGCATCCTCGCCACTTAAAATCGCAAAGTCGGGCATTTTTGCATTTAGCGCGACAACGCGCTCAATATCGCCACTAGCTTCTTTTACGCCATAAATGTTTGGATTTGCGCTAAAAAGTCGCTGCATCGTAGCAATATCTATGCTTCCCCCTGTGCGACTTGGGATATTGTAAAGCAAAATGGGGATTTCCACAGCATTTGCGATTCCTAAAAAATGCTGATAAAGTCCCTCTTGCGTGGGTTTGTTGTAGTATGGCGACACGCACAAAATTGCGTCCGCTCCCGCGCGCTGTGCGAATTTCGCTAACTCAATCGCTTCTTTTGTAGAGTTGCTCCCCGCACCTGCTAGGATTTTCACGCCACTGCCTTTGCAAATGCTAACTGCTGCTTCAATGCACTCTTTATGCTCATCGTGGCTTAAAGTCGCAGATTCGCCTGTCGTCCCCATAGGCACGCAAGCGTCCATTTTGTAAGCGATTTGCCTTTTTATGATTTTTTCATAGCTTACAAAATCAACTTTGTCATTTTTAAATGGCGTGATTAGCGCACTCATCGCGCCCGTTACTTTTGTCATCATTTTTTCCTTAAAAATAATGTCGTTGAATTTTCTATCTTAAAGTAGCGATTCGCCACTGCTACCAAATCTTTTGCTGTGATTTTATCGAAATTTTCTTCATATTCTAAAAGTGGCTTGATATTGCCCCGCGCAAAGTAGCTACCATACAAAGACGCCACTGATGAGCTATTCTCTAACCCATAGATAAAATCTGCTTTGACATTGATTTTTGCTTTGTCAATGTCTTGCGCTGTAATTGCGCCTTTTTTGATGGATTCAAGCTGTTTTAGTAGCGAATCTTGCAAGGATTCAGCTTTCACACCCTCATTTCCTGCTGCCATAAAGATAAAAAGCCCATCATCTTTTAGCTCCATATTGTAGCAATACACGCTTTGGGCGATTTGCTCTTTGGTAATCATATTTTGCGCCAAAATCGCGCTTTTACCATTGCTTAAAATATAGCTCAATAAGGACAGCGCGATTTGGTCTTTATGCTCGAAATTTGGGATTTTAAAGGCAAGTGTGTAAAGTTCGACTTCTTGATTTTCACGCCTAATCTCTACAAATCGCTTGTCATCTTGCGGGGCTTCTTTTGCCCTAGTTTGCGGTAGAATTTCGCGTGTGTTTTTGATATTGCCAAAATGTTTTTTTGCGATTTTAAAAAGCGTATTTGATTCGATGTCCCCAGCTACCAATATTATCGCGTTTTTGGGCTGATAAAAATTCTTGTAAAATTCGCGTATATCTTTAATATCCCACGATTTTATGTCCTCCATAAAGCCAATGGGCGTCCAATGGTAGCTATGCGTGATAAATGCGGTATTAAAAAGCCGAAAATACAAATATCCCGTAGGGCTGTTGTCCGTGCGCCATAAACGCTCTTCTGCTACGACATTGCGCTCGGTTTGAAATTCGCTATTTTTGAGTGAGAGATTTTGCATTAGCTCGGCAAAAAGTGAGAGTGATTTGTCTAAATTGTCCTTGTGTGCCTTAATAAAATAGCGCGTGTAATCAAAACTCGTAGAAGCGTTGTTATTTCCGCCAAATCCTTTGACAATCTCATCAAACTCCCCAGCTTTGAGCTTTTTTGTGCTTTTGAAACTCAAATGCTCCAAAATATGCGCAATGCCACTTTTGCCCAGCACTTCGTTGCGTGAGCCGACTTTGTAAAAGATATTTATATCCACAACTTTGCTATTATTTTTCATAGGAATCGTCACAACTTGCAGTCCATTTGGCAAAGTCATCTCATCGTATTTGTAAAGCGAACTTTTCGCAGAATCTAATGTATTTTTGGCATTTTTCGCAGAATCTGTGGCATTTTTCACGCCATTCGCCGAATCTATTGCGTGATTCGCAGAATCTGCCCCCGCAGCATTTAAATAGCACATAACAAGCACTCCATAAAGTATTTTTTTCATCAAATATCCTTTTTGAAATCAAACCTGCGATTATAGCATAAAAATTTTATGAAAAATGCAGTTTTCACAAATCAATCCCTGTAACACATAATTTTTATTTTCTCATCATCGCCTTTTGCCAACGAAATGCGTTTTAGTTGATTGTTTTGCGAGGCGTTTATGAAATATCGCCGCATTGTGCCTTCAAAATCAACAAACCGCACGAAAAATCCCACACTCGCCTTTTCCTCGAACTGCACTTCAATCTCAAACATTTCCTCTTGCTTTGCGCGGATTTGGGCGAGTGCATTCGCCTCTTTTGCCTCTATGTCGCTAATTAGCGCAAAATAGTTGTTGTAAATCTCGTGGATTCTGCGATTTTTGAGTTTTAGGGCGTTTATTTGCTCCGCCCAAGCGGGGATTTGATGATTTTTGCCAAGCATTTGCTCTAATAATAAATCGCTATTATTTTTTAGCGAAATAATGCCATTTTTGTCCTGCATAATGAGATTTTTAAACTTTTTTATGGCGAATAATTTTTCATTTAAATTATCAAACTCCGCCTTTTTCGCGCCATAAGAGCAAGGATACAAAATAAATTCATTATTTTCCCCGCGAATATTTTTTGCAGTGAGCGACTTTTGGATAAAAAGCATATTATTTGATTGAATATGCGATATTTGCGCGAAATCAAAGTAGAGTTTTGAACCATTTAGATAATTTATTTGCAAATTATCGCATTTTATTTCGGCATTTTCACAATGGCGGATTTGCGCCTCTTTGGCACTTAATCGCCCCTTTAAGTGCAGAATCTGCGCCTTTTTTGCAAATAAATTGCTTTTTAAATGCACTTGCCCGTTTAGAAAAAGATTCTGCGATTTAATCTCCACTGCGCCGACATTGCCGATAATTTTCAAATCATCCACTTCTAAATTCACCCCGCTAGGAATGGCGTCTTTTAAAAGTGTGTCATTTTTTACGATGAGTGATTTTACGCACTGCTCTTTGATATTTTGGATATTTTTTGCGTTGATATTATCCACGATAATGCTTTTTGAAATCATCATAACGCCATTTACAATGGAAACATAACCGCTAGATTCTGCGGTGTAGATGATAAAGTCATCTTTTTGCGCAACTGCGATATTTTCTCCCGCGCTAATGCCGATTGGATAACTCATCGCAACGCCGTAGAGTTTCCCATAAATATTGCGCCACGGAAAGGCGTAATGCGGTTTTTGATATTTTAGCAGAATCTCGCCACTCTCAACTTTAAAAAATCCCCCGCTAAGAAGCGGACTTTCTAGCGATAAAATGGCGTCATTTTGACTTTTGGATAAAAGCAGACGCGTGGCGGGAGTGTTGATATTTGGCTCTTTTAACTTGCAAATATCAATCGTGTAAAACTCCGGATGAGTGTCGCTGCTGCGAAGTTTTAGCGCGATATTTGCGATTTTATCACTCAAATCGCCCCAACCCATATTGATGATAATCCCGCGATACGCGCAAATATTTAAAATCGTTTGATAAATAATCTCGCTTAAATTGCCATTTTGCGGAATTCTTTGCGTTGCGATATTTGCGGTGAGTGCGGTTGCGCTTTCATTACTCTGCACTTGGATTAAAATCGGGTAAAATGAAGTATTACGGCGGAAAATCTCAATCTCATAGTCCTGCGTGATGAAATTATTGCTATCGATATAATTTTTGATGGCGTCATTTGCGATATTTTCCCTCGCGCCATCCTTTAAAATGAAGGTTTTATATGAAATGAGATTGTAATCAAGGGTGAGCGGATTTACCTTATTTTCAAACGCAAATCGTTGCAGAATCTGCTTTATATCCTCACCACTGCGAATAATTTTGCCTTGCGTATTTTGCTCCACTCCAAAACCCTATTTTGAAAATAAAACTGCGATTATATTAAAACTTCGATTTAAAATAAATATTTGCGATGGAAAAAATGAAAATAATGTAGATTCTGCGAAATTTGGGAGATTTGGCGAAATTTATGATAAATTCTGCGAATCGCAGAATCTAGCGCAAAAAAAGTCAAAAAACGCAGAATCTAATGTGTTAAATTCCGTCATCGCGAGGCAAATCTTGATTCGCCGAAGCAATCCACGCATTTCGTCATTGCGAGATTTGACGAAGTCCATTCGTGGCAATCCATATTTTTTAATTTAGATTCTGCGATTTTATAAAATTTTCGTGCGAGTCGCAGAATCTAATGCGCGTTCAAACAATTGAAGTAATGGCGGTGGTGCTTTGGATTATTTTTGCGTGAAACAAGCGAGATAGGACTTGTGCGTCCATCGAGCGAAATTTTGTGCCAAAACAAAGCAAATGATTACCCAAGACACAAATTGCGAATCTACCACCCCACTCTCCACTCAAACCCTCCCCCATTACTCATAATTCTATCTCCAAAGTTTCCATAATAAGCAATACTAAACTCCATATCAAAATTTTTTGTATTTAGCACATAGCTACCACTTATATTTGCATAGCCTAACACTTTGTCATTATCTACTATCATATCTACGCTTCTATTATTACTCAAAAAGACTTTTGATTTAGACAAAGCATTATTTGTAATATTACCCTTTATGCCAAATTTTGTATTTAATCCCCAAAGTCCTATGTTTGTATTAAAGTATTTATTATAATCCAATGCTAAATCCAAATATAGCAGATTATAAAGTTGCTTATTATACTTCTCAAATACACTTAAATCTGCCATATTACTCATAATAAATTCATTTGCATACAATCCCTTATAATCCACTCCACCACTTAACCCCAAAATCCCATATTGATTGAAATCCCAATCCTTGCCGTAACTCACACTTGCGCCAAATCCAATAGTATTTGGTTTGATTTTATCTCTAATAGATATTGACTTAACTTCATTCATAAAATAATATCCATCGATTCGTGCTTTAATATACATTGCATAAATCAAATCTAATTTATAATTTAATCCTAAATTGAGATTCATAGAAGTTATGTTGAATATCGAATCATCTTTGTCATTCAAACTTGCATAGCTAAATACAAAGTGTGTGCCTAACGAATTGCTATTATTTAGCTTACCACTAAATGCTGTTACGAATCCATATTCTAACCCTGATAGATTATAACGCCCTGATTCAAAGAAATAATTGTGATTCACAAATGGGGTTAAAATGAAGTAATAATTTTGCGTTGCGCTTGGATTCACGCTTGGCTTAATCGTGCGTGTGCTTTTGGCACTTTGTGTGCTTTGTGAGTCGGCTATGAGTAGTGAATTGCTTTTGTAGAAGAATGATTCGTTTGATTTGAGAGTGGATGGTTGCTTCGTTTCACTCGCAAATCCTGTGGATTGCCACGATTCGGCTAAAGCCGAATCTCGCAATGACGGAGAAAATGACGAAACTTTTTTGATTCGCCGAATCACGCGTTTTCTTGTTGTGCGATTTGTGCCTTTATATTTATGTGGATAAATCAACGATTCGCTTATCGTAGAAAAATTATTCATCGTGCGAATGTTGCTTTTATACAAAGTGCCTATTGTGCTGTAACCTGCCTCTTTTGCGCTGGCAAGATTGACTATGAAATTATTTCCGCTTTGCGTTAGCGTGTAGAGCTCGCTTCTAGTGGTAAGGCGGGAGAAATCCAAACCAAGCGCGGTTATGCTACCGCCCGTCCTATCGGTAACAATTTTATCGATATTATATGTCGCTCCAAACTCAAAATCCGCATCAAAATCAAGCAAAATCTTTGATTTGCCATCTTTAAATCGGACATTTTGCGCTGTGGGCGTGTAGGCATTGTATTGTATTATCAAATGCGAATTTTTATTGTTTGTCTTGTCAGTATAGCCCCTAAAGTCATTAAATTCAGTTGCGTTTTCGTTGATTAAAATAGTGTAATTTTGAATGGTAAGATTCGCGTTTCGGCTTTCAAGGGCAAAATGCGCCGCATTGTTTCCAAGCGTATTTATATAGCTACCCTGATTTGTTTTGATAATGCCTAAATTATTTAGCGTGATATTTTGCGCGGAATAATAACTCCACACGCCACGCATTTCGCCATAATTTGTAATCGTGCCAAGCGCGTTAGCTGGACTTAAAATGATACCGCCTGAAATAGTGCCGTAGTTTGTGAGATTTGAAATGCCACCGCTATTTAAATTAAAAGTTTGGTTGTCGGCTGTGGTAATGGTGCTATGATTTATAAAATTTGTGATTTGCGATGAAATGACTATTGAACTTAAGCTAAATGGAGTGGAGTTTGTGATTTCACTTTGGGGCGTTTTGATATCGCAAGAGTTGTTAGGGCATAGCGTTTTTAGCTCAATCGCATTTAGATTCGCGCATAAAAGCACAAATCCTAAAATCCCCCCCCCCGTTAAGCATTTTTTATAAGCACTCATTTTTAAATCCTCCCATTTTTAATCCCTTTCGCAAAAATTACGCAAATTATAACTTATAAAAGCAAAACTTGCGATTTTTATGCTAAAATACGCCGAATTTTTTTCAAAACTTCGCACATTTTGCAAAATCGCAAACGGCAAAATCGGGGTGTTAGCTCAGTTGGGAGAGCGCAACGCTGGCAGCGTTGAGGTCAGGGGTTCAAACCCCCTACACTCCACCAAATCAAATCCCGCCGAGATTCTGCGCTAAAATCTCTACATTTTTACGCACATCGCCCCGCCAAATGGCACTTATCATCGCTATGTAATCTGCATTTTTGACTTGCGAGATATTGTCGCTAGTTATGCCACCGATGGCGCAGATTTGGGCGGTTTTTAGGTGCGTTTTTGTGCTTTGTAAAATCTCCGTCCCTACAATCGCAGAATCTGTCTTTATCTTGCTTTGAAAAATGCTCCCAAATGCCACATAATCCGCGCCCTTTGCTTCATAAGATAATGCGCGCTCCAAATTACCATAGCACGAAATGCCAATTTGCCCCTTAAACTTTTGGCGCAGAATCTTAAATGGCATTTTCTCATCATCACGCCCCAAATGAAGTCCGCAAGGCACTTCGCGCTTTTGCAATTCTAATGCAAGATTCACCCTGTCATTTATGATAAATGCGACTTTGTTTTGAATGCAAATTTCTGCTAAATTTAGGCACACTTCCAAAATGTCATCATCGCTTGAAATTTTATCACGCAACTGAAAGATTTGAATCCCGCCATAAATCGCCTCTTTTAGCATTGCTTCGATTTTGTCGTAGGGTGTGAGATTATAATCACTAATCGCATAAAGTTTCAATATCGTATTCCATTTTCTAGTAATTTTTCGCGGATAAAATTCATCTGTATATTTTTATCAAAGCACCACTTAGGCGCGATTAAACTATCATCGTGCACACCTGCGGAGACGCGCTGGATTACGACATTTTCGGGGATTAGTTTGAGTGATTGCACTATGAGATTTGTATATGATTCAAGTGAAATGGGCGTGTATTTTCCCGCTTTAAACATTTGCTCCAAAGGCGTCTCTTTCACAATATAAAGCGGATGAATCTTAATGCCATCAATCCCCCACGACAACACTTCTTTAAGCGATTGCATCATCATTTCTTCGCTCTCTTTTGGCAATCCAAAAATCAAATGAACGCAGACTTTTATCCCCAAAGCGCGTGTTTTTTGGATTAGCTCTTTTGCGCCGTGAGTGTCGTGAGCGCGATTTATAAGGCGCAAAGTTTGATTAAAAGTCGATTGAATCCCATATTCCACCCAAATATCCTTGCCGTTTTGCGCGTGGTGCGATAGAAATTCTAGCACAGAATCCTCTATGCAATCAACGCGTGTGCCGATTGATAGCCCAACGACATTTGGGAGATTCAAAGCCTCACTATAAAGTCGCTCCAAAGTTGCAAAAGGCGCGTAAGTGTTGCTAAAAGATTGAAAATAAATGATATATTTTGTGATTTTATATTTGTCTTTGTGATAATTTGCGTGTTTAAAAAATTGCGCTTTTAGCGTCTCAATCTGCGAATCTAAAAGCGGATTTTCCACCAAACTAAAATTCATAAAAATAGTATTTTTTGGCGAATCTTGTGTGATTTCTTTTAGTGTTTGTAAAGATGGCGAGAAACTTTCATTTTTGCAATAAATGCACCCGCCCTTTGCCTTTGTGCCGTCAATATTTGGGCAAGTGAAGCCCTGCAATGAAATGGGGATTTTCCGCACACGAGTGCCAAAACGCGCCCGAAAATACCGCCCAATGGTTAAAATCTGCTTCAAATAATGTATTCCTTATCAAAACAAGCCTTGCAATAGCCACTCCCATCGCTAACGCCTATGCTTTTATAAAGCCCATTTAGCGATAAAAAATGCAATGAATCCGCACCGATAAACGCGCAAACTTCATCTGCGCTTTTGTTTGCGGAGATGAGCTGTGAGCTATCTGGCGTATCCACGCCATAGTAGCAAGGTGCAATGGTTTCAGGCGAAGCGATGATTAGGTGAATCTTTTTTGCCCCTGCCTTGCGGAGAATGCTAATGATTTGTTTGCTTGTCGTCCCGCGCACAATGCTATCATCGATGATGATTATGTCCTTGCCCTCGATTAGCTTTTCGATGGGGTTTAGTTTTAGTTTGACTTTTAGTTCGCGCATTGATTGCGTAGGCTCGATGAATGTGCGCCCTATGTAGTGATTGCGGACGATGCCAAATTCAAATGGGATTTTGCTCTCTTGCGAATAGCCGATTGCCGAAATCACGCCCGAATCTGGCACAGGTATGACAAAATCCGCGCTTATTTTATGCTCTCTTGCAAGCTCTACGCCCATATTTTTGCGAATCTCATAGACGCTTTTGCCAAAGACAAAGCTATCAGGACGCGCAAAATAGACAAATTCAAAAATGCAGTGCTTTGGAGTGGGTGGGAAAACTTGGATTGATTCGATTGTAGTGGCAAATTCGTCTTGTGGATTGTTTTTTTTGGATTGCTTCGGCGAATCGGCGCATTTTGCATTCAAAACAACGGAAGGATTTTCGGTATGGCTTTCGTTGTTTTTGCTAAATTTTGGGCGTGAGACTAGACTAGCGGTCTGCGAACGCCCGAAATTTAGCAAATCGGCGGAATGCTTATCTAAAGACGAATTGCCACAAGACGAATCACTACTGCTAAAAATCACCATTTCACCGGGGTTAATGTCGCGGACAAATCTTGCCCCTATCAAATCAAAAGCACAAGTTTCACTTGCCACAATATACCCCTTTGTGCCGTCCTCATTTGTGATTTCTCCCAAACTCAAAGGGCGAAATCCATAAGGGTCGCGAATCGCAAAGAGTTTGCCCCTACTCAAAATAACAAACGAATACGCGCCTTTTATGTGTTGCAATGATTCGATGATTCTATCGCGCAGTCGCTCTTTTTTGCTGTGTGCGATTAGGTGGATTAGATTTTCGGTATCCAAATGGCTTTGAAAAATCGCGCCTTTTGCGGTTAAATCATCGCGGACTTCTTTTGCATTGACTAAATTGCCGTTGTGTGCTAGGGCGATTTCGCCAAGTGCGTATTTGGCAAAAATGGGCTGCACATCGCATTTGCTGTCCTCCCCTGCGGTTGAGTAGCGATTATGCCCGATACTCGCACTGCCTTTGAGTGCGTCTAATCCGCCTTTGAAAATGGAGGTAACTAATCCTTCGCCTTTAATGGTGGTGATTTTGTGCCCATCGGTGGTTGAGATTCCGCTACTCTCTTGTCCTCTGTGTTGCATTGCAAAAAGCGCGTAGTAGCACAAAACAGCACTTCGATTCGCATTAAAAACGCCAACTACTGCGCATTTTTCGTTAGGCGATTCGCGAAATTCAAAAGATTCGTGTGAATCCACAAAAGATTCGTGCGAATTTGCATTAGATTCGTTAGATTCGCAAGATTTGCGCGAATCGTGTGCCAAAAGCGATTCAAAGTTAGTTTTTTTCATTTTTGCCCTTTAATTCAATGCCAAAGCGTCCTTTATATCGTATAATCCGCGCTCTTGCTTTATTAGCCATTTGCCGACATTGATTGCGCCTTTGGCAAAAGTCATTCGGCTAGTTGCGTTGTGCGTTAGCTCCAAATATTCGCCATCCATATAAAAGCCGATTGTGTGCCGTCCTACAATATCGCCACCACGGAGGCTCATCACACCGATTTCATCGCTTTTGCGTTCACCGATTGCGCCGTCCCTACCACTTACACGGACTTTGTCAATGTTTAATCCCCGTGCTTTTGCGACATTTTGCGCCAACGATAGAGCCGTGCCAGATGGCGAATCTTTTTTGTGATGATGATGAATCTCAACGATTTCAATATCGCTCTCACGCAACGCCGTAGCCACGATTTGCGCGATATTATTTAGCACCACAATGCCACGCGACATATTTGAAGCGTATAAAATAGGCATTTTTTGCGAAGCGGCGTTTAGCAAATCCATTTGCATTGCATTTAGCCCTGTCGTGCCGATGACAATGGGCTTTGCGCAATTATCAATCGCGCAATCAAGCAGATTTTGCGTGGCTTCGGGGCTTGAAAAGTCGATAATCAAATCGCTTGATTCTAAAAAAACCTTTATATCATTTGTAACCAAAACGCCTTGCGGGATAGAGTATTGCAACTCATTTCGCACAAAAACGCACGATAATTTTGCCACCTCATCATCGCCCAAAGATTCGATTAAAAGTCTGCCGATTCGCCCACTTGCGCCAAAGATTCCTACTTTTATCATTTGTTGCTCCAATTTTAGTTAGATTCTGCGAAAAATGCGCTAGATTCTGCGAAAATTCTAATTTTTTGTCATTGCAAACGAGTGAAGCGAAGCAACCATCTATTTTTGATTTTTTGGATTGCCACGATTTGCTTCGCAAATCTCGCAATGACAAACATAATGAAACGATTCGCAAAATCTACTTATGCGACTCCAAATACTCAATCGCACTCAACGCCGCCACCGCGCCATCCCCTGCGGCAATTACGACTTGTTTTAGCGCATCTTGGCGAATATCACCAGCGGCAAAAAGTCCCGCCACCGAAGTTTTCATATTTAAATCCACTTTGATTTTGCCACTAGCATCTAACTCGCAAAGTGGCGCACCATCGCCACTAATAATGCCCGTATTCACATCATACCCGACAAATTCAAACACGCAACTCACTTCAATCTCTCGCACTTCGTTTGTGTCCGTATTTGTGATTTTAATGCCTGTGGCGTGCTTGCCATTGCCGATGATTTCATCAATCACAGCGGGGGTTATGATTTCGATTTTTGGATTGCTTTTTGCGTGCTCTTGCGTGCTTGGCGCGGCGCGAAACTCATTTCTTCGGTGAATCAAATGCACCTTTTCGCAGATTCGCGCCAAATACACCGCCTCTTCTAGCGCGGTATCGCCCCCGCCAAGCACGGCTACGGGCTTATTTTTGTGAAAAAATCCATCGCAAGTCGCACAAGTGCTTACCCCCCTGCCCCAATATTCGCCTTCGCCCTTTATCCCTGAACGGCGTGGGTTGCCCCCCGTGCATAAAATCACCGCTTTTGCTTCTTGCGTTGTGCCATCTGCCAACGCTATTTCAAAAATCTCGCCTTTTTTGGCGACTTTGCTAACTTCATTCATCTCGTGGCGTAGCCCAAAGCGAAAGCATTGCTCTAACCACGGCTCCATAAACTCAATCCCGCTTACGATATCTTTCACGCCCGGATAATTTTCAATCTCACTAGAATTTGTGATTTGCCCGCCGGGCATTCCGCGCTCAAAAAGCACGACATCTTTCAAACCGCCACGAGTCGCGTATAATCCCGCGCTTAACCCCGCAGGTCCGCCCCCGATAATCGCTAAATTTATCATTTCATAATCCTTTGTATTTTGCTATCTTGCGCGTATTTTGACGCACTACTTTTACTACCTTTACTACTTTTCTTAATCCTAAATGCCACAGGCACTTCATCAATGCCAAAAATCCTGCTAAATTTCAAAAGTGTATTCATCCCGCTACTGATTGGAGTAATGCCATCTGCGCTATTTTGCGAAGTATTTTGATGATAATCGATTGCCAAAATCGCTAAATTTTCGCCTAGATTCTGCGTTTTGGGTGCTAAATTTGTAAATTTATCGACTTTTGAGTTATACAAAAGCACGATATATTCATCATCGCTAGGGTGAAAAATGCCCTGCTTCTCGTAAAAAATCAACTCTCCAAAATCAACTACCTTAAACTTCGTAAAAGTGTATTGAAAATAAAAAAACGCCGCCGCCGCAAAGAGCGTGGCGACAAATGGCATCAGTGGCGAAAATCGCACTTTTACAAAATCGAGTTTAGTTTATCTTTTATCGCTTGCTCGCTTGTGGCACCCGTGATTTGATGCACAATCTCGCCATCTTTGATAAAAAACATCGTAGGTATGCTAACCACGCCAAACTTCGCCACCAAGTCCTTTTCATCATCGGCATTGACTTTGCAGATATTTGCGCGTCCTTCAAACTCATCGACTAGCTTTTCGATAATCGGATTTAGCATTCGACACGGACCGCACCAAGGCGCCCAAAAATCCACCAGCGACACACCGCTCTTTGTCACGCTATCGAAATTCGCGTTGTTTAACTCAATATACTTACCCATTTTTTCTCCTTAAATTTTAAAAATAAAAGCAAAATTCTAACATAAAGCAAAATTTTTACACTTAAATTTCACGCACTTATGTTTTCAAAAAATTCAATTTCGCCATTTTTAATGCTAATCACATCTACGCAAAATGCCACATCTAGCGCGTGATTCGCCAAATAAATGTGGATTGAATCGATGATTCGATTCAACTTTTTTGGCGTTACATTTTGTAAAGGATTGAAGTTTTTGCCAGATTTTACTTCGATGAAATGATAGACTGAATCTTTTGTAGCGACAATGTCAATCTCCCCGTAGCGCGTGAAATAATTACACGCAACAATCTCAAATCCGCTATTTTGCAAGAATTCTTTTGCGCTAGATTCTGCGAATGCCCCTTTTTTGCGACTCATCTGTGAAACCTTAAAAATTTTTTTGGCGCAATTATAAAGAATTTGATATAAAATCTCATATTTTTTTCAAACTTGTAAAATCTACACAAGCCATAAATTTTTTTTCATTTTTAATTGATTTTTAAGCTGGGGGGGGGGCAAAATGCGATTTGCTTTTTTTTGCAAAAAAGCAAATTTTATGAAAGGAGAAAATATGAAAAAGTTAGGTTTAATTGCTATCTTTGCGGTTTTATTTAGTGCGTGCTCGACAATTTCTGTCGTGGATACCACAAATATCCCCGTAAATGCGAACGAAGCAAAAATCGGCACTTCTGAATGCGTGTATATTTGCGGTTTTGAAACGCAAAAATGCTCCATCGATGACGCCGCAAAAGCCGCTGGTATCACTACGATTCAAGCAGTCGAAGTAAAAGATTTCAAAACTTTCTTTTATGATACAAAAACAATCATCGTGCGCGGTAAATAATCTCGCAAATGCGCTAGATTCGCTGAATCTAGCGCACGATTCACGCCAAAATCACACGCCTTTATTTATGCCACGAAATGCAGTGAAATCGTGCTTTTTCACGCACCAAATTCGCTATTTTCACAAGATTCACGCGATTTTTTTGCGCGATTAGTCGCAGTTTTCGCTCATCGCTCTTGCGAATCGAAAATAAAAATTCATATTCCTCGCCACTTACGGCATTTGCGCGATTCATACGTTCAAAAAATCTAAAACCCACGCGATTTAGCGCAGAAATGCGATTTAGTTCATTGAAAAGCCCATCTGAAATATCCATTCCCCCGCGCACAAAATCCAAAATGTCGCTTATAAATTTCGCGTGAAGCGTAGGCGCGTAAAACTTCGAGCCACGCGCGATTTTCCCGCCCCTATACAAATATCGCATATCTTTTATAGCGCGTCCAAGCGGATTTCCACGCGTTTGAGTGTGAAAAAGCAAATCGCCTACCCTAAATCCACTCCGCAAAATAGGCTTTTTTCGCACTTCGCCAATCATCGTAACGGCGATATTTAGCTTGTGGCTTTTAATCGTATCGCCCCCGATGATTTTTATGTCAAATGCCCTACACACCGCGCTAAAACCTTTATTTAGCTCATCAATGTCCGCGCCACTCATAGATTTGCCAAGCGAAATGCCTAAAAGTGCGTATTTTGGCTTTGCACCCATCGCCAAAATGTCGCTGATATTCACAAGCAACGCCTTTTGCGCGATTTGGTAATAGCTAAAATGCGGGATTTTAAAATGCACTCCCTCGCAAAACAAATCCATCGCATAGACGAATCTACCCACCACCGCGCCATCATCGCCGATAAAGCGCGTGATTTTTTGCGCTTGCAATTTAGCGATAAATTTTGCTTCCCTATCCACGCATAATCCCAAGTGCCTTTTTTAGGCGGTTTTTCGCTCGAAGTGCCACGAGATTTGGCGCGAAATATAATAAAAAAATTGCGTAGCGAATGCGAGTGTGCGGGATTTTGGCGATGAAATTTAGCAAAATGGAGTATTTTTTATGTGCGCTCAAAATCCCCACTACGCGCGATTTTAAGGCATAAGGGTCGCTTTTAAATGCCAAAATATCACAGCTTCTAGCAAAAAGCGTGGGTAAAAATGCGCTTTTAAGCGCGCTTGCAAAGCTCATTTTGCCCCCCCCCCAGCACGACTTTTTGCGTTTGCGCGATTGTTTGCGTTTGTGCGACTTTTTGTGTTTGCAAATCAGCGAATTTTATAAATTCTATCAAAATTTTTGCAAAGCTACTAGCGCGAAAATAAGCCAACGCGCGAGATTCTGCGCTAAAATACTCACGCAAATGCCCCGCAAAAGGCGGTAATTTCGCATTGTGTGAAGCGATACTATTTTCTCTAATGCGGTAATTATAAAGCTTCTTTGGCAATGCGACAATCGCCCCACTCTGCGAGAAAATCTGCACTCCAAAGAGTTCATCCTCATAAATTGCGCCCTCCAAAAATCGCAGATTTTTTTCACATAAAAACCGAAAGTCAATCATCCCCTGCCAGCTAAACCAAAACTGCCCTAGCCCCGCGCTCTGTGCTTTATCTAACCACTCTTGCGCTGTGAGTTTTGTCGCGTGCGAAAGCGCAAAGCAAGTAAGCGGGTCTATTTTATCCCCACCAAAAGGTTTAAACCCAAACCAAATGATATCGGGGGATTTTGCGAAATTTACATTGTCATTTTGAGTTGTAGGCGAAACATTTCTTTTATTTGAGATATTTTGAGATATTTCGCTTTGCTCGATATGATAATTTGGCGTGGATTGCTTTTGCAAATCTCCCCCCTCCCTTGCGGAGAGTTTTGCCTTTTGTCCCCCCTCACTTGCGGAGGGGGCTAGGGGGTGGGTATTTTGCGAATTAGATTCTGCGAAATTTGTGTAAATCGCAGAATCTACGCATTTTTCAAGCAAATCACTATCCCAAAAGTCATCGGAGTCTAAAAAGATAATGTAGTCGATTTTTGGTGGGGTTAGATTCGCGCGATTTGGGTGGGTGTAAAAAGTCATTTGTGGAGAAATTACCCATCCCCTGCACCACCCTAGCGCAAGGGAGGGGGAAACTTTGGATACTTGCTTCACTTCGTTCGCAAATCCTGTGGATTGCTTCGGCAAATCCTGCGATTCGCCTCGAAACGACGAAGTGGGTGCGTTTAGATTTGCATTTAAAACAACGGAAGGATTTTCGGGATGGCTTTCGTGGTTTTTTGAGATTTTTGGGGCAGAGACTAGACTAGCGGTCTGCGATGCCCCGAAAATCTCAAAATCTGCGGAATGCTTCTCTAAAGACAAATTGCCCCCAAGCGAATTAGCAAAATAAGAAATCCCTGCATTTCTTGCGCTACTTAATCCTCCATTTTCCTTGTCAATCAGCACGAATCGCTCATCCTTTGCGACATAATCTAGCGCAATTTTTAAACTTTCGCTTATTTGCGCGTTGTCTTTTGGCGAAAAATCGGGGAGTTTGCCACTCGCTTCGTCAATAGACAAATCAGTCTTATTTCCTTGCTCGTGGCTACACAACCACGATTTCTCATCCAAAATACTTCCGCGCGAGTCGCTTTTGGTGCTAGATTCCGCAAAATCCGTGCTGCCGTCATTTACCAAGCACACTTCAAAATTACCATAAGTTTGTGCGAGGACCGAATCCAAGCACTCACGCAAATACGGCGCGACATTATAGATAGGTATCACGACTCCAATTTTGGGTGCGTTAGATTCGCCACTCACATTGCCACATTTTGCATTTGCAAGATTCACGCCTTACCTCGCGCCTCGCCGTCTTTTATTTTCTTTTTTGAGTTCATCAATTAAGATTTGAAATGGCGAAAAGACGCGTTTTAGGATATTTATCGGTGCTTTTGCGGTGTCTTCTAATAGCGAAATTTCTGTTTTTGGATTTTCCAAAGTGCCTTTAATCGTCAAATCCGTGCTGATTTTCCCATCTTCGCCAAGTAGCAAAAACCCGATGATTGGGATTTTATTTAGAATCGAACTTAATGATTTTATGGTGGAGAGTTCAAGGCGGATATTTAAATCTTGCGTTTTCAAATCCACCACGCCATTGCCGCTAATATCTACCGAACTGCCCTGAATTGCGATATTTTCTAGCGCAAGATACTCGCTATCCACGCCCACACGGACATTTGCTTCATCTATCTCATATCCACTCGCGCTAAATCCGGGCAGTTTGAAAACAAGCAAGGATGGGATGGTATCAATAAAAGTTAGGATATTTTGCAAAGTCGCCATCTCTTTTATTGTCGTATCATACGCACTTATATCGCCTACAAAGCGATTTTTTTGATAAATCCCAAACACGCCAAATGTCCCGCCACTCACCATATCCTTGCCAAAGACGCCGTTTATGAAATTCGCGCTAAAATTATTCGCCTCCACTTGCAATCTATCATCGCTCAAAATGATATTTGCAATGCCGTTTTTATTGCGTCCATTGGCGATAAATCCGCTTTTTGTGGTTTTTAGCATCGCTTCATCAAATGGGATTTGAAAATCAAAAAGTGCAATGTTTAGATTTTGCCCTTCAAGTAGAATATTTAGGGGGTTTTTTTGATTTTTGTTCGCTGAATCGTGCCGTTGATTCGCCAAATCTTTCGCATTTTTCGCCGAATCTACGCTAGATTCAGCGAATATCTCGGCAAAGAGCGGGATTTTTGACTCCAAAATCTCATTTACATTTATGATTTTATCACTGATATTTAAATCGATATCCTTGCCTTCAAGGGCGAATTTTAGGGCGATTTTATTTGCGCTATCGCTCAAAAATATCTCATCGCTAGAAATTTTGCCTTCGATTTTTAGCGAAGTTAGGCGGGTTTTGTTTGCGTGATAGATGGGATAGTTTAGATTATTTAGCGTGGCATTTAGCGAGATTGGCGCAGAATCTTGCGGGATTTTTAGCGATAAATCGCCATTTTTAAAGTCTAATTTTGTAAGCAAAGGCGCATAAGGCAATAAATTTGAAAGATTTGCGCTAATGGCAATTTCATCAATGAAGTCGATTGTCACGCCAAGCGGGGCGATTTGGATAAATGTGCCTTCATTAAAGTCCATATTTGCGGTAAGTGCGACTTTGTTAAGATTTAAAATATCATCCTCCCCGCTTTTAAGTTGCAATTTGCGTGGGGTAGCACTAAAAATCGCCGTTTTTTTATCCGCGTCCATTCGCATTTTTAAGTCGCTCTGCAATATCTCGCCAAATTTCACATTCGCAGAATCTAACTCGATTTTATCCCCATCTAGCGAGATTTTCGCAGAATCTATGCTGATTTTTGCCTTTGCGATTTCAAAGGTAGAATTTGCGATTTTTATCTCGCCTTTTGCCCTTGCCTTAACCTCCAAATCCCCGCTAGGCAGTAAAATATCAAGGATTAGTTCGCCACTATTTTTGCCACTTATTTGTCGCAAAGGCAGTGGCACTTCATAATTCTCCAAAATCTCCAAAATATTTTTATCTAATAGCGTTTTGTTTAGGTTTAGATTGATTTGCAAAAGTGTCTGCGGGGCGAAAAAATCGCTTATTTCAACAATGGCATTTGAGATTTTGGTGGGAGAAGTCGGCGCATTTTTCGCTGAATCTCGCCTTTGATTCGCTGAATCTTTGAGATTTTTCGCTGAATTTGTGAGATTTTTCGCTTCGCTCAAAATGACAAGATTCGCCGAATCTGTCGCATTTTTCGCTGAATCTACGCTAGATTCTGCGAATTTAGATTCTGCGCCATAAATGCCATCTTTTAGCGCGAAACTAAGTTTGCCATTTTTAAAGCGGACAGCGACTTTTTGCGCGGTAATATGCGCTAAATTATCATCGAAATTTAACTTAACATTTTCTAAAATCCCATCGGCATAAAGATTATCATTTATCACTCTATCGATATTTTTCAAATCCAAATTTTTGGCATAAAGATATGCGCGATTTATCGTAACTGCGCTATATTTCGAGCGTTCATACATCCACTCATAAACATCCAAATCCGCCATTTTAATATAAGGTGCTAAAATCTCAATGCTACTTAACTTCGCAGAATCTAGGGCAATATTTAGGTATTTTAGATTCGTCTCGCCTTGAAAACTTATCACATTATCCACGCGATTATTGATATAACTATCCAAATCAAAGGCAAAGATTCCGCCCCGCTGTAAATACAAAATGCGCCCTTTGATGATTAAATCTTGCTGTTTGACTTTCAGCACCTTGATATTTAGCAAAATGTCGCCACCATCGTTATTTAGTGCAAAATCCGCCAAAATATACGGCACATTCACACGAAATGAATCACCATCAAAGCGGACGAAATACCGCTCGCCATCGTAATTTATCCGCGCTAAATCTAACTTTTGAAAGAATGATGAAAGGGCGATTGCGTAATGTATGGTTTGCGTAATATCGCTAATCTTTGGCGCAGAATCGGGCGATTTATTCGCATTTTTCGCTGAATCTGCCTTTTTTGCGATGTCAATTTGCCTTATTTCTAAAATTAACTTTTTGTCTAATTTTAGGTATAATCCGCTAATTTTTATGTTTGCGATTGATAGATTATCGATTTTGAATCCATCGCTCAAAACTTTATAAACAAGGGAGCAACACAGCACGACAATGAGTAAAATTGCGACTTTACTATATATTTTTTTTAATGCTTTGGCGTTTTTTTTCATATCACTTTTTTATTATCTAAGTTTGGAATCATCATATCCTAGCGTCATAAATGTGCCAAGAGGCGATGTTAGTGCAATTATAGCACATTTTAAAAGAAATAATTTAGATATAAATCGATTTGATAAATTTTTGTTGCGATTTTTTGGGCATCCGCAAAGCGGGTGGATTGAGATTGCGCCTAGCGATGCGCTAAATCGCACGACTACAAAGGGTAGTTTTTTATATCAGCTAACCACAAACAAAGCTGCCTTAAAGACAATCACGCTAGTCCCCGGGGAGACTATGCACTTTTTTATCGAGCATATCAATGAAGTTTTGGGACTTGACAAACAAGCACTTTGGGACGCATATAATGAATTTGCAAAATATCCTGATGGCGTGATTTATCCAAATACTTACAAAGTCCCGCTTGAAATTGGTCCGCGCTATTTGATGAATCATCTCATTTCGCAGTCAATGCGGGAGCATAAGAAAAATGCGATAAAAATTTTGGGGCGATATGATGAAAAGCAATGGTTTAACTTCGTAACGATTGCCTCAATCGTGCAAAAAGAAGCCGCAAGTATCGATGAAATGCCCCTAGTCTCTGCCGTGATTTTCAATCGCATAAAGGCAAAAATGCCACTTCAAATGGATGGCTCGCTAAATTATGGCAAATTTTCGCACTCAAAAGTTACGCCCGAGCGGATTCGCGGGGATAAAAGCGTGTATAATACTTACCTAAATCGCGGGATTCCGCCTTATCCTGTGGGGAGCGCGAGTTTAGATGCGATTTTGGCTACGATTCGCCCTGCGAATGTGGATTATCTTTACTTTGTCCGCGATAGAAGCACGGGGAGGCATACATTTAGTAAAACTTATAAAGAGCACAAGAGCAATTTCTAATGAAAAGCAATTCGTCTTTGGGTGCATTTTTCGCATTTGTAAAAATTTTAGGGCGTTCGCAGACCGCTAGTCTAGTCTCACACCCTAAAATTTTTACAAATACAAAACCTCCACCGCAAATACTAGAATTGTTTTATAGGCAAAAAACGCCGTCATTGCGAGTGAGCGAAGCGAGCGTGGCAATCCAAGATTCTGCGAACGCAGAATCTAATGAAATCAAATCTGTGCGAAGCACCGAAACTCGCCCGCTTCGTGGTGCAAAAAATCGGAAGCAAACGAGCAGTAGTGCGAGTGCCGATTTTTTGCTAGAAGCGGATAAGCGAGGCACTCCCCCTAAAAGCGAAAAGCGTGAGCTTTTGGCGCGTAGGGGGAGCGGGGCGGGGGGTGCAGCCCTTTTGCGAAAAGATTCAAGCGAATCTAAAAAACAAAATGACGAAAATTTGGCAGATTCTGCGAATCACACGAAAATCGCAGAATCTAGCGAAAAAAATACAAAAAACGCAGAATCTACCCCAAAATCGCAGAATCTAAATGTGGATTGCTTCGGCGATAAATCGCCTCGCAATGACGAATCTAATGTGATTTCTTTGCTTCACTGCGTTTCGATTAGAACGACAATACTGCTACTTTGTTTTCTAATTTTTACCCACGCCGACGAATTTACCCCAAACAAAAACCACGCCATAAATATCGTTAGCGAAAATGACGCATATTTCGAGCCATTCATAAAAAGCGATAGATATTACACGGGCGGGCATTTTGTGAGTTATTTAAGTCCGGAATTTGCAGATTCTGCGCTAAATTATATCGCGGGATTTTCGCACCTCTACGACAAGCATTTCACGCGCTTTTTTCTCTCGCTAAATCAAGAGTTACACACGCCAAGCAAGGCAAACTACGATAGCGTTGTGGCAAATGATGATTTGCTCTTTGGCGCGGGACTTTACGCAAATCTCTCATTTGTGAGCCGAACGCGGGATTTTATGGAGCAATTTAGCATAGATTTGGGCGTGGCAGGACCACTTGCGCTTGGCAAAGAGACGCAAAGTGCCATCCACGCGCTGACAAATAATCGCATTTACAAAGGATGGGATTATCGCGCGCTAAAAAATGAATTTTTGTTTAACTTTCATTATGGATTTATTTGGCGGTGGGTGTTTATTGAGGATTTTTTTGATGTGTTGCCACATTTTCAAATTTCGCTTGGAAATGCGCGCACTGCGATAAATGCGGGGGCAAAATTTCGCTTGGGATATGGGATAAAAAATGACTTTGGATTGCAAAAACTACACTCAAAAATCGCCCAAAATATCGCAGGTGACGGACTAAAAGTCTATGTATTTTTTGGCGCAAGTGGGAGCATCGTGGGGCGCGATATGTTTATAGAGGGCAACTCGTTTGGTGGCGCAAAAAGTGGCGTGAAATTAGAGCGATTTTTGTATGAAGCTGAGCTAGGCGCGATGATTGGGTGGAAATATGTCTCTTTGGGGTATGTTTGGAGTAATCAATCAAAGCGATTTAGGGGGCAAATAAGGCAGCACAAATACGGCTCGATTCGCTTGGAGATAATGTTTTAGATTCTGCGAATGGGCGAGATTCTGCGATTTCGTGCGAAAAATGTGCGAGATTCTGCGAATTCGTGCAAAAAACGGGCGAGATTCTGCGAATTATTACCTTTCGCAGAATCTAAAATAAATCGCTATGCGAACCAATCGCAAGGCAAGTTAAGATTAAAACGCGCTTTTCTTTTTTGTAAATTAGCAATAAATCTGGCTTTATGTGGCACTCTCTAAATCCCTCATACTGCCCTGTTAGCTTGTGGTCTTTGTGCTTTGCGTCTAATATTTCATCGTTTAAGAGTTTGTCAATCACTGCTTTTGCGCGCACTTTATCATCATCGCTCAATTTTTTATACTGCCTTTTAAAGCGTGAAGTGGGTTTAAAGATATACATCAAGCATTCTTTTCAAACAAATCTTTTTCAAATTCATCAAAATTTTTATAGGTTTTAAGCGTATCTTTTTCTCGCTCATATTCTTTAATCGCCCTATCTATGCCTTTTTCGCGCATCGGCTTTACCTTCGCCTTGCCTAGCTTTGCGATGTGTTTGATGATTTTTACCAAATCTTTGTCGGCATTTTCCACTACGATAGTCATTTTGCGTCCTTTTTTTAAAAATTTAGGCGAAATTATAGCGTGATTTTTTGCAAAAAAATGCTTTGAATTTTGGGGAGATTCTGCGATTTAGCTAAAATCGTGCCGTTTTTTAAGCTCCCGCATTTCATATCATAGACTTCAAATCCCACGCTTTGGCAGGTTTGGCGGATTTTTTTGTTGCTTGAATAAGTGCTAATTGCGCCGTGATTTTTTAGAAGCGTGTGTAGATTTTGAAAGTGTGATTTATCCCACAGCTCGGCGTTTTTGGTGGGGCTAAAAGCGTCTTGATAGATGATATCAAAGGCATTTGGCGTAGAATCGGCTAGATTTTGCAAATAAATTTTCGCATCGCCTTTGTGTAGATAAAGCGATAGATTTTCGCTCTCCCACGCTCCACGCAAAAATAGCGAATCTAAAATTTCGCGCAAAGGCAAATAATAAAGCAAGATTTTTGGATAGGCAAAATCTCGAAGCGTTTCAAGCAAGTGCAACTCAACGGAGTAGATTTTAACGGCAATCCCGCACTTTTTGGCAAAGGCAAGTGAAAAAAGTGCGTTGTATCCAAGCCCAAAGCAAATATCTAGGATTTTTATGGGATTTTGTGGCGCAGAATCACGCAAATTCGCAGAATCTAGCGTAGATTCTGCGTTTTTAGCGCGATTCGCAGAATCTAATATTGCAGAATCTTTCGCAGAATCCAAATTCTGCGTTAGCGCAAATGTGGGGATTATGTGCTTATAAAGCGTCTCTAATATCGCGCCGTCCTTTGTGCTATGATAAAAATCGCCGTATTTCTCGCTATATAGGCTAAAAGAGCCATCTTTGGTTTTTAAAAATTGCGTTTGCAAAGATTGAGTTTGCAAGGATTAGCCCTTATACGCCTTGCTTCTATGCGCTATGCAAATGGCATAAATCACTAGCTCACTATCGATAATCTCGCATATTATGCGATAATCACCCACGCGATACCGCCAAAATCCGCTCAAATCCCCAGCTAACGACTTTCCCCTAGCGCGTGGATTATCTAGCGTTTGCAACTCTTGCGTGTAGTTTTTTATACGCTTTTGTGTGGCAATATCTAATTTTTTAAACTGCTTTTGCGCATTTTTGGAGTAGATAAAGCGCATTAAATGCCTATTTTAGCGTAAAATTCATTAGCTTCTATCCCGCTATCGCCTTGCAATCTATCTTTTCGCCCTTGCAGTGCCAACACCAAATCCTCTAAATCCTCCAAATACGCCTCTAACGCCTTTTGCATAAGTTTTTCTTTGGAGATATCTTGCTCTTTGGCAAAAAAAGTATATGCGTCCTGCAAATCTTGTGGCAAGTCTAAAACTACGCTCATTTCGCACCCCTTGTGATTTTTGCGTGAAATTATAGCACATTAGATTCTACGAATCCAAAAAAATATAACCGACTTGCGCGGAAGTATTTTGGATGAGAAATCGGGGTTGCGCGGTTGTGAGCGAGGCGATAGAACTAATGGTTCATCAACGAAGCGAACAACAAGTCTCCCCGATTTATCGCCAAAGAGACAACGCGCCCCCTACTTAAATTTTAGATTTTTCGCATAGAAACTTCGCACAAAGTCATCGATTGGCACCATAATCTTATAAAACGCAGGGACGGCTAGCAAACTTAAAAACATCGATACGATTAGCCCCCCAATCATCGAAATGCCGATGGGATACTTCATCGCACTCCCCGCACCTGTCGAAATCGCCAAAGGTAGCATACCAAACACCATCGCAAGCACAGTCATCAAAATCGGGCGTAGGCGCGATTCACCCGCTAGGATAATCGCTTCATCCACGCCCTTGCCTTTATTGCGAAACTCATTTGCCATATCGATAATCAAAGTCGCATTTTTACCCACCACGCCCATCAAAACCATCAGCCCAATTAGCCCAAACATCGTAAGTCCATTGCCTGTAATCCAAAGTCCAATAAACGCCCCTGAAAAGGACAGCGGGAGCGTTATCATTATAATTATTGGCTGCACTAGCGATTCATACAACGCCGCCAAAATTAAATAAATCAAAATAAACGCCGTAGCAATGGCGATGACAATCTGCTCGATTGTTTGCTTGGCGTATTTTGCCTCGCCATCAAGCGTGTAGTTTGTGCCATCCACTAGCCACTCGCTTTTGCGCTCACTCATCTCTTGCAAAATCGCATTTAGGTTGTTATCATTTTGATTGATATTGCCATAGATTGTGATACTTCGCTCTCTATCATATCGCTTAATCGAGCTAGGGAGCGAAGTTTCTTTGATTTCAATCAGTCCATCGATAAATACCATTTCGCCCCTTGCATTTGGGATTTGCAAAAAGCGCAAATCCTCTAATTTCTTTCGCTCATCATCTGGCACACGAAGCAAAATGTCGTATTCTTTTGCATTCTCGCGATAATATGAAATCGTGCTCTCCCCTGAAAACGCCGCATTTATCGCGCGTCCAATGCTTTGTGCGGAGACATTTGCGCGGTTTGCGTTTTGTCGCAAAATATTTATGCGATATTCAGGCGCGTAATCGGGCGTATCGGTTCGCACATCGGTAATGCCTTTCACGCCACGAAGCATTGCGACTAATTTATCGGCAGATTCTGTGACTTTGTCTTGATTATCGCCTTTGATAATGACTTGCAAAGGCGAGTTTGGACCGCCACCCATCGTAGAAATCTCAGCGATTGAGATTTGCAAATGCGAGAATTTCTCACGCAGCTTTTTTCGTAAATCGCTCATCACTTCAAACTGCGTCCTATCTCTCTTATCTTTATCTACGAGCTTCACATAGATTTTCGCGCGGAAGGGATTTTTAAGACTATTATAGCCGATTTGCTCACTCGCTGAATCTACCGCAGAATCTTGCGCCACTTCGCTATAAATCTTCTCCACTTCGCCTTGCATCGCTTCAAGCGTAATGCCCGGCTTTGTCTCAATAAATATATTAAACTCGCCCATATCCTCGCTACTCATAAAGTTAAATCCAAGTCGCGAGATTAGAAGCAAGGATAGCGCGAAAAATATCGCCGTAGCAAGAATCGTCCAAAATTTATATTTGATTGCCACGCTAACGCTTTGAATGTAGAGCTTGTCGATTCGCCTGAAAAATGGCTCTGTTGCGATATAAAATCTACTTTGCTTCGTGCTAACCACAAGCGAACTAATCGTAGGGATTATCGTAACGACAACAAAATACGAAATCACAATCGCCGCAACAACGGATAGCGCGAAGCTTTGCATAATGCGCCCGATAATCTCGCCCATCGTAGCAATCGGCACAAACACCGCCAAAAGCATTGCTGAAATCGCAATTATCGCAAAGCCAATCTCTTTAACCCCCTCATACGCCGCCTCTAACCTTGGCATTCCTTTTTCTAGCTTTTTATGAATATTTTCGATGACAACGATGGCATCATCAATAATTATCCCAATCGCCAAAGTTAGCGCAATCATCACAAGCATATTTAAACTCTGCCCCATACCTTGCACCACCGCAAAAGTGCCGATGATTGAGATAGGTAAAGAAACCGCCGCAACGATAGTCATTGTAAAACTTCGCAAAAATAAAAACACAATCGAAGTCGCCAAAATCGCCCCCAAAAGCAAGTCAAATTTCACCTCATCGATTGAGTGCTGAATATAAGTCGTAGAATCTCGCAAAACCTCAATCTCATAGTCCTTTAACTGCTCTTGCAATTCGGGCAAAATCTTATGCACGCTTTGTGCGATGGCGATGTCATTTTGCCCTGCGAGTTTTTGCACCTCAAAAATCACGCCCCTTTTGCCATTTACCTTTGCAAAAGTCGTATCTTCGTTTATAAAGTCGCTAACCTCCGCAATATCACCAAGTTTGAGATTATTTGTGATGCGAATCTGCTCTAAATCCGCCACACTTTTGGCGTTTGCATCGATTGTCACAACCCATTCTTTTGAATCTGTCTTAACCTTGCCACCGCTTATTTCGATATTTTCTTGTGCGATGATTTGCGAGAGTTGCGCGTAGGTTATGCCATATTTATTCATAAGTGCGACATTTGGCTGGATTCGCACTGCCCTGTTGCGATAGCCAATCGCATTTGTCCCTGCTACACCTGCTATGCGCTCTAATTTTGGCTTTACAACTTCATCTGCGGTTCGCATAAGCGCTGGGAGCGAGACTTTATCACTACTTACAAAAATGCTTAAAATCGGCGTAGATGAGCTATCAAACTTCAACACCATAGGATTTTTGATATTGCTATCATCAAATTGAATCGCACCCACCTTGTCGCGCAAGTCATTCATCGCCTCCGCCTTGTCCTTTTCTAACACGAAGTTTGCAATCACAAGGGAGACATTTTGCGAAGTAATCGAAGTGATTTTATCCATCCCATCAATCCCGCTTAACGCCTCTTCGACTTTGTCTGTCACCTTTGTCTCAATCGTCTCGGCATTTGCGCCCGGATAAGTCGTAACAACCGCTGCCACAGGGAAGTCAATATCAGGCCAAAGCGACACAGGGAAGCGAAAAAGTGCCAAAATCCCAAAAAATAGTAGCATTAGTCCAAATACAAGCGTCAAAATGGGCTTTGAGATTGCTATTTTATACATTTTTTAATCCTTTTTAAAATTTAATTTGTTTTTACAGATTCTGCGATTCGCGCGAAAATTGCGCTAGATTCTGCGAAAATTGCGAAAAATGCGCTAGATTCTGCGAAAATCTCCCGCCACATTGTCATTCTGAGCCGTAGGCGAAGAATCTCTATTGTTTTTTTGAGATTCTTCAATCGCTTCGCTCTTTCAGAATGACAAAACACTGCCAGATTCTGCACTTGCTTCACTCTTTCAGAATGACAAAATGTCATAAGATTCACCCCTATTTTGTAGTGATAAATCCATCGCCAAATACGCCAGAGACCATATTTTGCACTTTTGCTTCTGCCTTTATTTTGCGCGTTTGCGAATCTATGCTTGGATAAACCTTTGTGATTGTCGCACTTTGCTTATTTTTGGCATTATCCACCGAAAAATTATAAACATCGCCGACTTTGACTTTCCCCGCGTATTTGGAGTCAAACTCTAACACAATCTTTACTTCATTGCTAATTAGCGTAAAAAGCTCGGTAGAATTTTGCGCTACGCCCTCGCCTAACTCGATATTTTTTGTAGCAATCACGCCATCAAATGGAGCTTTCAAATAAGTATCATTTAGCATTTCTTTTTGCAGTTGCAAGGACGCTAATGAAGTCTTATAGTTATTTTCCGTGCTTTTAAAATTCGCATACATTTGCTCATAAGTGTTTTTGTCAATAACGCTTTTGCTTTGCTCGTATCGCTCAAACTGACTTTTTTGAAATAAATAAGTCTGCTCGTTTGCGTCCGCTTGGGCTTGTTGCATTTTGACATTTTCGATTTGTGTGCTATTTTTGATTTTTAACAGCACATCGCCTTTTTTGACTTTAACGCCGACATCGACATTGATTGTATCTACGATGCCAGAAGCGTTGAGTTTCAAACTCGCCTCTTTTACGCCATAGCTTACAAAAGTCGCATAAACTTCCTCTGCCCATAGATTCGCACAAAATAGCGCGAATCCCGCTAAAAATACTAATTTTTTCATCTGTTACTCCTTATTTTAAAATTTACCTTTAATCAATATAATCTAATAGCGTTTGTCCGCTATAAAAAATGTAATTTGCCTTTTGCAATTCAAAGTTATTTAGGCTTTGAATATACACAGATTCGGCGTTGTATTTGGCGATAAGCGAATCCAAATAGTCATTATAGCTAACTAATTGCGCTTGATATTTTTGCAAAATCGTCTCAAATGAAGTTGTCGCACTTTTTAGCGCGGCTTTTGCGGAGTTGATTTGCGATTGCGCCGCGATAATGGACTTTTTGTAAAATTTGATATTGTTTTTTTGCTCATCGCGCATATAAGCGATATTTTTGGACACCATAAGGCTAGATAATTTCAACGCTTCTTTTTGGCGATTCGTGGTAAATCCGCTAAAAATATTCCACGAAACGCTTATGCCAAAGACATTTTGTTGCTTTGGATATTGCGAAAAATATCCCGCGCCCAAGATAGATTCGGCATTGTTTTTAAAATTCCACGAATAAGTATCAAATAGCGAAATCGTAGGAAAATATGTAATCGTCCCTGCTTGATAATCCAAACTCAAAGCCTGTTCTTCTTGCATTGTGATATTTAGGCTTTGAATCTCTTTGTCCGCAGGGGTTTTAATCGCCACAAGTTTTAGCTTTTGCACATCATCATTTGCCAAAAGTGAGAGTTGCATTTTGGTTTGCTCCAAATTTAGGCGAATCGTCTCTAATTGATATTCGGTATTGCTAAACTCTGCTTTTAGGCTCTCCAATGCGTCAATAGGTTGCAATCCCGCGTTGTAAAGAATCTCGATTCGCGCGACATTTGCGGCGATATTGATTTTTTTCTGCTCCATTGCAATCATCTGCCCTTTTAGCGAAAAATACTGATAATAAAGCGAAATCGTTTGCAAAAACATTGATTCTTCGCTATAACCCTTATCGGCAATCGCAGCGCGAAGCAAAGCGTTATTTGAAAGCAAACTATATTCACGCGCCGCCCCATCAAAAATCACCCACGAAGCACTTGCTTGAAGCTGATGGGTTTGCAATCCCTTGCCCCATTTGTTTTGCGGATATGAGTGCGCTAAACCAAAATTATACCCCACATCAATGCTAGGCAAATATCGCCCAATAACCGCGTCCCGCGTGGCTTTTGCTTGCTCAATCGCCAAATCTTTTGCTTGCATTTGGTAGTTTTGCTTTGCCTTTAAAAGCAAATTTTTTAAATCCAAAGTGCCTTCGCCTTCGTCATTTAGCCTATCTTTAATCTCATTTTGCGGATTTATCGCAAACATTTCTTCAAATGCAATCACAGATGAAATCGCAGAATCTGCGCTAGATTCTGCGCTTTTTGTAATCTCAATATCACTTGCGGCATTTAGCGCATTTAGCGCAAAAATCGCTAATATAATTTTTAGCTTCATCAAATTATCCTTAAATATTTTAGAAATTTTTGCAAAAATTAGTGCGAAATCATAATCAAAAAAGATTAAAATAAACTTAAAATTATCTTAAAATAAACTTATAAAAATTACCCAAAATCGCTGAATCTACGCCAAACAACGCAAAAATACCAAATCAAATTTTTTATACTAGCGGTTTAAAAAATCTGCTATTTTTTTGATTAGATTCTGCGCTAGATTCTGCGAAGTTTGTGCGAATCGCGCCAAAATCGCAGAATCTGCCCCTATTTCGTCATTGCGAGATTCTGCGTTTTTGCGTGTGAGTTTCTGCGATTTTGCCGTTTATATAAAATTTTTGCAAGAGTTTTCACATAAATCGCTATTCTTTTAATGCCTCTTTTAGCGCGGTGCAAACTACGCTTTTGTTGTCGGCGTTTGTGATAAGTTTAGCATTATTTACCATCACGCACATTTGCCCATCGTTAAAAAGTGCTTGAAAACCCATATATGATTTTAGCTCTGCTGCGATTTGTGTCATTTCTTGTTTTATGGCATTCTTGCAGGCTTTGGTGGATTTGCTATCCAAATACGCGCTTATGTCGCATACCGCATAATCATCAATGTCTTTTATATCATCTTGCACTGCGAGTGCTATGGCATTTTTAGCATAATACAATCTAGTCAAATAAGCTTCTACCCAAAATTCCATAAACGCGCCAAGT
Organism: Helicobacter sp. 23-1044; assembly: GCF_053654695.1. Classification (NCBI taxonomy): domain Bacteria; kingdom Pseudomonadati; phylum Campylobacterota; class Epsilonproteobacteria; order Campylobacterales; family Helicobacteraceae; genus Helicobacter; species Helicobacter sp. 23-1044. The sequence goes on along the minus strand of NZ_JBSIUQ010000006.1, from coordinate 7,049 downwards.
GCCTTTGGTGCGCCATCGATTTCAAATGCACCTACAAAATCATCTATTTGCTTTTGAGTTGGTTTTGTCGCCAATAAATTTTTGCCTTTTAAATCGCTCCACGCTTCATTTTCTGCTGCGGATTTTATCATTTGATAGTTGTTGTATCCTCTGCGCCCGTATTGAAAAATTTTCATCAATTTGCTTTTGTTGCTTATTGTTTGTAGATTTAAAACCATATATTTCAAATTTACGGCTTCTGTCTCGTGTCCGCAAGGCAGTCCAATGCAAACAGATGAACTTTGTTGATTTTCAATAAATGTGAAAAAATATTCACCCAAATCCTCAATCATTCGCCCTTGCTCTGCAAAAAAACTATCTATATTTTTGACAAAATCCGCATAATCCATTCGCCCATCAGATTCGCCTGTATAGTATCCCACAAGCGCAAATAGCAAAATGCTTCGTTGAGCGTTTTGATAATATTTCACAAAATCCTTTTGCTCTGCGCTTTGCGCTAATCTTTCTAATGTCGCATTAAAGGCAAAATGCTCTTTTTGGTAGTCTAAAAGCAAATTTAGGATTTTTACCTGCGGTGTATCATAAAACGCCACCGAATCATTGTCGCTAGGCGTAAAGCGCAATTCTTGTGGCACATCTTGCGAAATTGCTTCTTTGATTAAAGGTTCAAAGTCTTTTAGCTCTACGCTTTTGGAGTTTGTGATATTTGGCACTCCACAGCCACAAAGAAATAGTGCGAAAATCAAAATATATTTCATAGCAAGCCTCTTAAAATTTAGGATTAAAAAGTGCAAAATTATAGCGAAAATACGCTTGATTTTAGCGTAAATTTACTACGCATTTTTTGGATTCGTGTTTTGAATTTCACACCCGAAAATCACCACTTTTGCCACCGCTTTTGCTAATCAGGCGGATATTTGAAATCACCATTTTTTTATCCACCGCTTTTAGCATATCATAAATCGTTAGAAGCCCGATACTTACGGCACTTAATGCCTCCATCTCCACGCCCGTTTTGCCCTCGCATTTGACTTTCGCACTAAAAATCACCGTGCGATTTGTGGCGTCCATAGTCGCTTCGCAATCCACTTTGCTTAAAAAAAGCGGGTGGCACATAGGGATAAAACTACTAGTTTTTTTCGCTCCCATAATTGCTGCCACAATCGCCGTATCAATCACAGAGCCTTTGGAGTTTGTGTTGTTTTTAAGCGCATCAAACGCCTCCGCATTCATAGAGATTCGCCCCTGCGCCACTGCTTCACGCGCTGTAATATTTTTCGCCGAAACATCTACCATTGTAGGATTTTTGTGTTTGTTGATATGAGTTAGCATAGTTTGTCCTTTCACTTAGAATCTATAAGTTATTTGAATTGCATAATTGTGCGATTTGGTGCGCGAATCCAAATGCGAATCCATAAAATCGCGCTTTGATTCGCCCACTATTAGATTCACGCTCAAATCCCTTTGCGTGATAAAATATCCCAAAGTGTAGCCCAAAATCGCCCCGCCAAGCACTTGCAAAATCGTGTGCTTTTCGGCAACCACGCGCGAAGCCCCTGTAAGCGAAGCAAGGATTAGGCAAGGAATCCCAAGCGCATTGCCATATCGCTTTTGCGCAAATCCCGCCGCGACAAACGCACTTGCCGTGTGTCCGCTAGGGAAGCCCTCAAATGCTCCGTTATTTGGGCGTTGCGAGATTCGCGCGGCGTTTGGGTTTTTCTTTGCGATACCATAAAAGCTATATTTGATGATAAATGTCGCCCCAAGCGCGCTCCCCGTGCTAAGCGCAAGCCACCCAAGCCCCTCAAAGTCCTGCGTAGCAAGTGGATAAATCGCCACAAATGCGGGGAGAAACTGCATAATATCGCCATAAATCTCAAAATTTTTGGCGTGATTTATGGCGTTTGCGGAGTTTATCGCGCCACACAAAAGCGCGACACAAAGGATTTTTTTATAAATTTTCTTCATATCGCACCAAAGTGCCTTTTTTTAGCAAATTGATTTTGCCATTTATCGCAAATACGCGCTCTATTTTATCGCCCAAATCGCCACTTGTTTTGACTTTTTCTAACATTTTTGCGTAGGCGTTTATTAAAAAAAGTCGCATTTGTTCTTTAAAATCTGCATAATTTAGTGCCTTGATATGCTCATCAATGGCGATTCCTAGTAAATCTTTATGCTCTAATTCCCCGCGTTTTAGGGCTAAAAACGCCTCTTTATGCGTGAAAATGCCCTCGCTTAAATATTCTAGCGCAATTTCAAGCAACGCATTATCCTCCAAAATAGACTTCAACAAAATTTCCTCCGCATTTGATGGATTTGCAAATCTATGATTTGGCGCATTTGAATTTGAATCGCTAGTTTTGCTATTTTTGCGCAAATTTAGCAATCGTGGCGCGATTTGAAGCGTATTTGCCACAAAATCCTTGTATTCATCGCGCAAAAGCGGGGATAGATTTTTCATAAAGTCCAAAATCTCATTTAACGCCCTCTCTTTTTGCAGTGGATTGCCTAAATCAAAGCGATTCGCAATGGTTTGAATGACAAATTTGATAAATGGTATAGGCGCGGAAAATAGCTTTTCTAAATCCGCGATTTTGCCCTCCACCACCATATCTGCGGGGTCTTTGCCATTTTCAAAAATCACCACGCCACCATTTTTATTTGCGAGTAGCAAAGACGCCTTAAACGCCGCGTTAATCCCTGCATTGTCGCCATCATAGCAGAGCAAAATATCCACTTCGCCCCGACTGATAAGCGGTAAGTGCGATTGCGTGAGCGCAGTGCCTAGCGTGGCAACGGCGTTTGTAAATCCTGCTTGATGAAGCATAATCACATCAATATAGCCCTCTGTGATGATGATTTGGTGTTTTTTGAAAATGCCTTCCCGTGCGAGATTGTAGCCATAGAGAAGGCGTGATTTGTTAAAGATTTTGCTTTGCTGTGAGTTGATATATTTTGCGCCATCGCCGCTCAATATTCGCCCACCAAAGCCCACAGGTTTGCCATTTGTAGAAAATATAGGAAACATAATGCGCCCACTAAATCTTGCAAAAAAGCGATTTATATCATTTGAATCGCGCCCGATTACGCCCACTTCTAGCAATTTGTCAAATGGCATTTGATTGCGCCTTAAAAATGCGATAAAATCCCCTCCCACGCCACTAAAACCAAGTTTGAATTTTGCAATAGATTCATCGCTAATGCCTCTATCGCGCAAATATTGCAAGATATTTGAATTTTGGCGCAAGAGATTTTGATAGTAGCTTACAATCTTTGAAAGGCTCTCATTCACGCCAAAATCAAGCGGTTTTTTGTCGGTATAAGTTAGCGTGAAATTACACAAATATGCAAGTTTTTCAACCGCTTCGGTATAAGTCAAATTTTCGATTTTCATTATAAAGCTAATGCAATCCCCGCCCTCGCCACAGCCAAAGCATTTGAAAATATTGCGTTGCGGATTTACCACGAAACTCGGCGTATTTTCATCGTGAAATGGACAGCACGCTGTGTAATTTGCACCTATTCGGCGAAGCTCTACATAGTGGCTTACAATCTCATAAATGTCCGCTCTTTGCTTTAATTGCTCAATCGATTCGCGCTCAATCATCGCCAAAATTCGCCCTTTTTTTGATAGCAGATTCTGCGTTTTCGCAGAATCTAGCGCATTCTACAACTCGCCTTTTTCGATTTTTGCTAGCAAATACTCGGCGAATTCCTTTGCGTTTGGATAAAGGCGAGCGATACTTTGAGAATTTTTCGCCTTCTCAACCGCCTCTTTATATCGCCCGGCGCGAATGATTCTGCGTGTGTGCTTTATGCGATATTCAAGGGTGGAGAGTTCCTTGCCGTAGTTGTCGATTATCGTTTTTACGAGTTTTGCCCGTGCTTTTTTGTCGATGATTTCTATTTTGTCATATTTGATTAACGCCTCCAAACTGCATAAAATAAACCATCCGCCCGCTTTCATAAAAGAACGCTTGAATTTTTCATCTGTCATTTTTGTCGTCATTTTACTTCCTTTTTTGCTGAAATAGATTTGATATTTTACCCCATATTTTTAAAAAATGCTAATTTTGAAAAGATTTTGCAAGATTCTGCGTTTTTTGGCGTTTTTTCGCAGAATCGCAGAATCTCACGCGAAATTCGCAGAATCTATGATATTTTCGCAAAATCTAAAACGCAGAATCTAGCACGAAAATCGCAGAATCCACACTAAATTCCGTCATTGCGAGATTCTGCGAATTATTATTTTCCCGTCATTGCGAACGAGCGAAGCGAGTGTGGCAATCCAAAATTTTATCAAAAATCACGCATCCTTTATCGTTTTGATAAAGGATTCGTAGAATTTATCTAACTTTTCTTGCTCTGCCTCTAACTTCTCTAAATCCTTGCACTCAAGCTTCACACGGCATTCTAAAAGCTCGATTTTTTTTAGCAGATAATTAAACATTTGCGCTTCAATGTCGGGCAGTTTGTTTTGTGCGCTAGATTCGCGCTCACGCCCTTTTTGGATAATTTTGGCAGGGATTCCTATGGCAGTCGAATCGGGCGGAATGTCCTTTATTACGACAGAATTTGCGCCGATTTTGGCGTTTGCGCCGATTGTGATATTGCCCAAAATTTTCGCACCTGCGCCGATAACCACGCCATTTTCGATTGTGGGGTGGCGTTTGACTTTTTCCAAGCTCACGCCTCCCAAAGTCGCACCTTGATAAATGGTAATGTCATCTTTTAAAATCGCCGTCTCACCGATGACAACGCCCACTCCGTGGTCGATAAACACGCGCCTACCGATGATTGCCGCAGGGTGAATGTCGATATTTGCCACAAACTGCACAAATCCCATAATGATTCGCGCAAAAACCTTAAATCCACGATTATAAAGCCTGTGCGCCACGCGATGATTCACAAGCGCAAAAAGCCCCGGATAGTTGAAAAATAGCTCGATAGTCGAATTAAACGCAGGGTCGCGGTGGCGCACCGTGCGAAAATCCTCTTTGATAAGGCTAAAAAGATTCATAGTTTCTCGCTTTTATTAAGTCTATCGTCATTTTGAGCGAAGCGAAAAATCCACAAAATCTCAGTGATTCTTTTTGGATTCTTCGGTCGCTTCGCTCCCTCAGAATGACGAATTTGGAACATTGTTCTACTTCGCACTAATCGTCCTTAAATAGCCATTTTCGCTAAGCATTATATAAAGCTGTCCCAAAATCTCTTTGCGCTCATCATCGTTTAAAAACTCGCTCTCATCAATCCTTTGGCGCAAGATTCGCTCAATGTCCTTTGTATCATAGTCCAAATCATCAAGCACATCTAATATATTTTGCGCAGGGAGCAGGTTTTCGATGATATATCCGCTATCCTCTTCATCGTCCAAAATCACACTAAATTCTGTGGGGTGCGTGAAAAGATTGTGCTTCATTCCAAGCACTTCTTGATACGCGCCCACCAAAAAAAATCCCAAAAAATATTCATCATTTTTTATATCCACATCGTGCAAAAATAATGGCATATTTTTATCAAAGCTGATTTCGCCATCGCTATCGCAGGTTATATCCCAAAGACTTGCGCTTCGTGTTGGGCGCGTGTTTAGCTTATCAAGTGGCATTACGGGAAAATTCTGCCCTAGCCCCCAGCTATCTGGTATGCTTTGAAAAAAGCTACAATTTAGCAAATATCGCTCTTGAATCTCATCTTGGATTCGCAAAATCTCATTGTGATTTTTGTGCTTTAAAATGCCTATGACTTTTTTGATAATCAAATGCACCAAAATCTCCGCATTGCTTCTATCCTGCAAATCAATATATCCTAACTCAAAAAGCGTTAAAAGCGACTCCAAATGGTCTAAACTATCGTGCAAATACTCCATAGCGTGGCGTTCATCAATGCTATTATACAAATCCATCAGCTCATCGATTAACTTTGGATTTTTGTCTTTTTTAAGTTTTAGTGCCTGCTCATCGTATTCTTGCGAAAATAGCTCCAACACAGGCGCAACTAGCACAGCGTGACTTGCGGCGATATAACGCCCTGATTCGATGAAAATGTCTGGTTCGCGCTCTTTTTTGTTTTTGGCAATTTCTTTTAGCGAAAACACCACATCGCCACTAAATTCATCAAGTGTGTAATTGCGATTGTTTAGCCCCTCGTGTTGCGTGTATTCTACCGCCAAACCTCCGCCGATATTTACGATATTTAGGTTTTCACAGCCCATTTTGCGAAGCTCAGCATAAATGTTCCCCGCCTCGCGCAGTGCCTTTTTAAGTGGCGAAATATCGCGAATCTGAGAGCCGATATGAAAGTGAATCATCGAAAATTGTGAAATAAGTTTGGATTTTTTAAGTAGATTCACAGCCTCCAAAAGCTCTGTTGAAGTTAGCCCAAATTTGGCATTTATCCCGCCAGACTTCGCCCAAATCCCGCTCCCCATCGAATGCAGTCGAATCCTAATGCCGATATTTGGATATGGTGCGCCCATTTCTTTTGCCACTTCGATAATTGTCTGCAATTCATTTAGCCCTTCAATAGTCAGCGTGATATTATGCCCCATATTTGAAGCGATAAAGCCCAAATTTATCATTTCTTTGTCTTTGAATCCGTTGACTGTGATAGGTGAGCCTAAATTCGTATAAGCCATAGCGACAATTAACTCCGCCTTACTCCCTGCTTCTAGCCCGTAGTCCTTGTCGATTGACGCCTCCACAAGTGGTAGGACAAAGTTTGGAAATTGATTGACTTTGAGCGGGAAAACCGCCTTGAACGCGCCTTTGTATTTATACTGCTTAATGGAGCTTTTAAACGAGCTAAAAAGTTTGTTTAGTTGCTTTTTGATTAAATGCGGGAAGCGAATAAGAAGCGGACCTTTATAGCCGTCATCGCGGATTTTTCGCACAATATCAATAATGGCAATGTCTCTATTTTCTTCAATCTTTACCTTGCCATCTTCGATGACAAAATCATCTCTAGACCAAAACTTTATCCCGTAGTCAAACATCTCCGCCGTCCTTGTGTTTAAACTTAAAAAAGCGGAATTATAGCAGATTTAA
>NZ_JBSIUQ010000005.1:0-131358 GCF_053654695.1 Helicobacter sp. 23-1044 | reverse complement strand
CTTTGTGCCTTTGTATTTATGTGGATAAATCAACGCATTGCTTATCGTAGAAAAGTTACTCATCGTGCGAATGTTGCTTTTATACAAAGTGCCGATGGTGCTATTTGCTGTATCGATGGTTACGATAAAGTAATCGCCGCTTTGTTTTAGTGTGTAAAGTTCGCTTCGCGTGGTTAATCTATCAAAATCGACTTTTAGCCCATTTGCCCCGCTATAATCGTTAATTATAAGTTTTTCAAGCAAATATGCTTTGTCTAACTCAAAATTATTGCCAAAATCCAAAATCATCTTTGAATTACCATCGGCGAATCGAACATTTTGAGTATTTGTAACCAAATGCGAATTATTGCCTGTCGGCGTAGTTGTGCTATTAAATGTGCTTTGTGATTCGTCTATAATCATCGCCCAATCTTTTATCACATAAAAGTAGTATTGCGCATCTCTTAAATGTTGTCTATTGTTACTATTAACATTTATCACGCCATAGTTTGCTATCGTAATATCGCCAGTGCCACCTTGCGTTGAGATTCCATTCATAGTGCCGTAGTTCGTTACGCTCATAGGGACACTTTCACCCGCACCATTTCTAAATTGTCCAAATCCGCCCATAGTGCCGTAATTTATAAGATTGCGTATAGAGCCACCGCCCCAGCCAAATGTCTCATTTGTCTTACTTGTATCAATATCGCCGTAGTTTATGAAAGTATCGATTGCTCCATTTGTGCCCAAAGTTATTCTGCCTGTTAATGCTAAATTTCCGTTATTTGTAACTTCGCTATAAGGTGAATCTATGGTGCAATTATATAGATTCGTGCAAATATCACGCAATTCATCAGCATTTAAAAAAAATCCCCCCCCCCGTGAGAAAAATGGTAAATGCCGTTTTTGTAAAGCTGTGTTTTGACATATTACCACCCTGCCTGTGTTGCGATGGCGGTGGCGATTGCCACGACAATATCATCGTTATTTACGCTCTCACTTGGCATAAGCTCTTGCATTTTGTTTTCCAAATACGAAGTATCAAAATTGCCCTTGCGAAAGTCCTTGTCCCGCGCGATATTTAGCAAAAATGGGATTGTGGTTTTAATGCCGCGAATCTTAAATTCTTCAAGCGCACGAATGAGCTTATTTACCGCCAAATCATAGCTACTAGCGCGGACGATGAGCTTTGCAATCATCGAATCATAATTTGAAGGTATCACATAATCCTTATAAACCGCGCTGTCGATTCGCACAAAAGGTCCTAGTGCGGGATAATACGCCGTGATTTTGCCCGGGCAGGGCATAAAGTCATTTGCGACATCTTCGGCGTTGATTCGCGCCTCAATCGCGTAGCCTTGATGAGAAATATCGCTTTGATTCAAATCCAAAATCTCCCCTGCCGCGCAACGAATCTGCCGTCCGATTAAATCAAAATTTGTGATTTCCTCTGTAATGCCGTGCTCAACTTGAATGCGCGTATTCATCTCCATAAAATAAAAGTTATTCAGCTCATCAACCAAAAATTCAATCGTCCCTGCGTTTGAATACCCTGCCGCCTTTGCTGCTGCCACTGCAACCGCGCCCATTTTACGCCGTAAATCTAGGCTCATCGTAGGGCTAGGCGCAATCTCAACTAGCTTTTGATGACGGCGTTGAATGGAGCAGTCGCGCTCTAATAAATGCACGATATTGCCGTAATTATCGCCGATGATTTGAAACTCGATGTGTCTAGGATTTTCGATATATTTTTCCATAAAAACTTCATCATTTTTGAAAAATATCATCGCCTCGCGTTTGCAAGCCGCAAAATTTTCCAAAATCTCATTATCGCCTCGCACCACGCGAATCCCGCGCCCACCGCCACCATTGCTCGCCTTTAAAATCACAGGATAGCCGATTTTGTTTGCTATGATTTTGATTTCATCGATAGTGTGCGAATTTAGTGGCTCGGTGCCGGGCACGATAGGGATACCATTTGCCTTCATAAGCTCCCGCGCGGCGTTTTTATCGCCCATTTTGGCAATCACGCTGTGACTAGGTCCAATCCACACAAGCCCCGCTTCTTTGACTTTTCTGGCAAACTCGGCGTTTTCGCTTAAAAATCCATATCCCGGGTGAATCGCCTCCGCCCCGCAAGACAAGGCAGTATCGATAATCGCATCGCCGTCCAAATACGCTTTTAGCGCATCAGAGCTCACTTCGTAGCTCTCATCTGCCATCTTAATGTGTAGCGAATCGCAGTCAGCGCGGGAGTAAATCGCCACGCTATGAATATGCAAGTCTCTACACGCGCGAATGATTCTAACGGCGATTTCGCCACGATTTGCGATTAGAATTTTTGAAAACATTTCCCCATCCTTTTTTAAGAAGTTTGCAAGTTTAGCGAAAAATATTTAAATTTAGCGCAGAATCTGCCCCTAGATTCTGCGAAATATGCGAGATTTTACATAAAATCGCAGAATCTCGCGCGAAAAACATAAATTCGCAGAATCTACTCGCGAAAAATAGCAATTCGCAGAATCTACTCGCTTCGCAAAGTTGCCAAAGGATTGATTTGCGCGGCTTTGCGACTAGGATAAAACGATGACGCCAAAACGACAAGCACACCGCCAAAAATTATCATCGCAAAATCGATTAGCGATAAATATAGGGGCAGTTTGGAGCTACCATAGACATCGGCAGGGAGTGAGATTATGGGGAATGTCGATAGTAGCAACAGCACCAAACCCGCCAAAATCGCCCCAAAGACAATCCCGCTAAAACCGATGACATTGCCTAGCCAAAAAAATGTCGCTTGAATGTCGCGCTTACTTGCACCAAGCGATAAAAGTAGGGCGATTTCGCGCCTACGCGTCATTATCACCATCATAAGAGAGCTAATGATATTTAGAGACGCCATTATGATGATAAGCATTAGCACGATGAAAAGGGCGCGTTTTTCAAGCGCAATCGCGCTAAAAAAGTTGCCATTTTGTTGCCACCAGCCTACGATACTAGCACCTTGTGGCAGGGCAGAGCGAAGCGATTCAATATCTTGCGTGGGATTTGCCGAATAGATATGAATGCCATCATACACGCGCGAATCCACCCCGCGAATCTTTTGCAACTCGCCAATATCCATATACATATAGCCCTCATCATAGGCATTTAGCCCCGAACTAAATGTGCCATCAAGAGAAAAACGGCGCATTTGTGGCATTAGCGACAATCCACTTGCTTGAAGTTGCGTGAAAATAATCGTTACTTTTGAGCCAATGCCGATGGGTGCGGAGTTTAGCGTGGTATTAAAGGCAGAATTTCTAATGGCTCGTTCGCCTAAAATGATAGAATTTTTGGTGAAGTCTAAATTTTCATTTTTTTCGCGCAGGACTTTGTTTATGGCGATTTCGCGCTTAAAATCAATGCCAAAGATAAGTCCTGCATTTAGGTTGCTACCTAATTTTACCGCGCCTTGTGAGCGGACATAAGGGGAGAATTTAAGGTGTGGAAATTTTGATTCAAGATTTGCCAAAAGTGCTGAATCTACGGCGTTTCGTTGCGTTGCAAAAATGGTAAGCGGATAATTCATCACAAAAAGTCGCTCTTCAAAGTGGCGAATCATACCCTCCATAATCGCCATCGCCACAATTAGCACCATAATCCCCACGCCTACGCCCAAAAACGCCAAAAGTGCCGTGATAGAAATGAATGGTTGCGTTTTGTCAAAGCGCAGGTATTTGGAGACTAAAAATCTAAAAAGCAAGGGAGAGCCTTTGTGTGTGGGATTTTGAGAGATAATACTTGGATTTTGGGGCAGATTCTGCGATATTCTCACTAGATTCTGCGAACGCAGAATCTACCCACCCCCTAACCCCCTCCGCAATGGAGGGGGGATTTTTAGATTCTGCGTTTTTAGTTTTGTTCGCAGAATCTGCGTTATTTTCGTCATTGCGAGACTTGCGGAGCAAGTCGTGGCAATCTATGGATTTTTTTTGGATAGTTGCTTCACTTTGTTCGCAAATCCTGTGGATTGCCGCGTTCGCTTCGCTCACTCGCAATGACAAACTAGAAGTAGATTCTGCGATTTTCGTTTGAATTGCAGAATCTGCATTAGATTCGTCGTTTTTAATATTCGATTCACTTAAATCTTTTCGCAAAAAGGGCTGTACCCCGCTCCCGCTCCCCCCAACTATTAAATTGTGTTCCCAAAAAGCAGCCGCTTTTTCGCTTTTAGGGGGAGTGCCTCGCTTATCCGCTTCTAGCAAAAAATCGGCGGGTGGCACTACTGCACCCTTTGATTCCGATTTTTTGCACCACGAAGCGGGCGAGATTAAGGGTGCTTCGCACGGATTATTTGGACTAGATTCTGCGCTCGCAGAATCTACTTTATTTGCAGTCATTGCAAGATTTTGCGTAGCAAAATCGTGGCAATTCGCAGAATTTGTGAGCAAAGCGAAACAACCATCCACATTATTATTTTTTTGGATTGCTTCGGCACTTCGTACCTCGCAATGACGAAGTAAATCAGATTCTGTGTTTTTCGTGCGATTCGCAGAATCTAATGCGCCGTTACAAACAATCGAAGTAATGGCGGTAGTGCTTTCGTAGCTTTTAGCGAATCGACACAAGGATAGCGGACTTTGCGTCCGTGCCTTGTGGCGATTTGCTAAATCTGCAAAATGATTACCCCAGAACAAATTGCCAACCACGCGACTCATTTTGCCAATTCTCCCACTTTCGGTCCGCTCTTCCCGTGGCACAACTTATATTTCTTCCCACTTCCGCACGGGCAAGGGTCATTTCGTGCGATTTTTTTGGAGCGAATAGGCGTTAGCTTTGTCGCATTTGTCGCGCTATCATTGTCTTTGTTAAATTCGACATTGTCATTTTGCGACTCCATAGATTCTAACATTTTACGCGCTCTTTCCTCGTCCTCATCGCTTTTTGCGCGAAGTTTGATGATATGAATCATTTTTGCACTCTCCATTTTTAGGCTATCTTTTAGCTCCAAAAATAGATTGTAGCTTTCCTTTTTATACTCCACAAGCGGGTCTTTTTGATTGTATCCGCGCAGTCCAATGCCCGTTTTTAGGTTATCCATCACATATAAATGCTCTCTCCACGCATTATCAAGCACTTGCAAATAGATGATTCGCTCAATTTCGCCCCTTTGCTCTGCGTCCAAAACGCTCATTTTGGATTCGTAATCCTCCGCAATTTGTGCCAAAATCTGCTCTCTTAAATCTGCCAAGCTCGAATCTTGCGCGATATTTTGAATTGCCACTCCAAAATTTTCCGCGATTTGCGATTGAAGCGCGGGAAAATCATCTATATTTCCGCTCTCCAAGCTAGTCAAATTGCCCAAAATATTATCCAATGCAAATTCCCTATCCTCCGCGATTTTGTGGCTCAAATCGTAGTTTTCATCTAACAAGCGATTGCGAAATTGATAGATGAGTTTGCGTTGCTCATTTGCGACATCATCGTATTCTAGGATATGTTTGCGTGATTCAAAGTGGAGATTTTCAACCTTTTTTTGCGCATTTTCAATGGAGCGCGTAATGAAGCCTGATTCGATATGTTCGCCATCTTTTAGCCCTAATTTTTCCATAACGCCCTTAATTTTGTCGCTACCAAAGATTCGCAAGAGTGAATCTTCCAAACTCAAATAAAATTGACTTGCGCCCGGGTCGCCCTGCCGTCCGCTTCGTCCTCTAAGCTGATTGTCGATTCGCCGTGATTCGTGTCGTTCTGTGCCGATGATAAAAAGTCCGCCCAAATCGCGCACGCAATCCTCTATTTTTATATCCACACCGCGCCCAGCCATATTTGTAGCAATCGTAACCACGCCTAATTTCCCTGCGTCTTTGATGATTTCGGCTTCTTGCGTGTGATTTTTGGCATTTAGGACATTGTGAGGGATTCGCGCTTTTTTAAGCAACTCGTGGAGTTTTTCGCTTTTTTCAATACTAGCAGTTCCTATCAAAATCGGCACTCCCTTTTTGTGAAGTGCGATTACTTGTTTGCAAACGGCGTCAAATTTTTCTTTTTCGCTTTTAAAAATCAAATCATTGTAATCCTTGCGGATATTGGGGACATTTGTGGGGATTGAGACAACATCAAGTTTATAGATTTGCAAAAACTCACTTGCCTCTGTTTGCGCCGTGCCTGTCATACCTGATAGCTTTTCATACATTCTAAAATAATTTTGAAATGTGATGTCAGCCAAAGTTTGGCTTTCTTCTCTAATATCTACCATTTCTTTTGCTTCGATAGCTTGGTGCAATCCTTCGCTAAAACGCCGTCCCTCGCTCAAACGCCCTGTAAATTCATCTACGATTACGACTTCATTGTCCCGCACGACATAATCTTTGTCCTTTAAAAACAAATAATTTGCCTTCAACGCTTGGTCTAAATGGTGCGCTAGTGCGGCATTTTCGATATTATAGAGATTTTCGACTTTGAATAATTCTTCGGCTTTTTTTATGCCAGATTCGCTAATCATAATGGCGCGATTTTTCTCATCTACGCTAAAATCCGTATCTTTGACTAGCTTTAATGCCACAGAGTTCGCAAGTCCGTAGTTTTCTAACTTGCGATTCGCAGGTCCTGAGATAATCAAAGGCGTTCTCGCCTCATCAATCAAAATCGAATCCACTTCATCGACAATGGCAAAAAAATGCTCTTTTTGAAATTGATTTTTTAGGCTGAACTTCATATTGTCGCGCAGGTAGTCAAATCCAAATTCATTATTTGTGCCATAGATTATATCGCACTCATATTGCGCCATTTTACTCTCATCATCGCGCTCTTCGCCCGTGATTACGCCGACTTTATAGCCCAAAAACTCATACAAAACGCCCATTTCACTCGCATCGCGCTTTGCCAAATAATCATTCACCGTTACGATATGCACCTGCCTATCAATCATCGCATTTAGCGCAACTGCAAGGGTTGCTACAAGCGTTTTGCCCTCGCCTGTTTTCATTTCAGCGATTTTGCCCTCGTGAAGCACCATACCGCCGATGATTTGCACATCAAAATGTCGCATTTTTAAGACGCGCTTTGACGCTTCGCGTGTGATTGCAAAGGATTGGGGCAACGCGCTATCAAGCGCGGAAATGCCGACTTTTTCAAATTCTGCTTTTGTTTTGGCGCGGAGATTTGCGAATGCTTCTTGTAGTTGCGAATCGCTTAAGTGTTCAAAGTGCGATTCAAGCGCATTTACGCTCTCTAATCTCTTGCGATATTCTTTTAACATTCGCTCATTGCGCGTCCCTACGATTTTGCCTAAGATTTTTTTTATCATTTATGATTCCTATGTGGCGAATTAAAAAGGCGAATTTTAGCATAATAATTTTAAACTAAATATTTAAGATTTTAATAATTTTTGCAAAAGGTTTGCCCTGCTTGTCGAGCAGCTCAAAACGCACTTTTGTGTTTAGTGCGATATTTTTGTGGGTTTGTTAAAATGTAAAATTTTGCGGTGTGAGATTCTGCGAATTTGACACATTTCGCAGAATCTGCGGTAGATTCTGCGATTTTAGTTTTATTCGCAGAATCTGTATTTTGTCCTCCCTCCCTTGCGGAGACTAGCTTGTAAAATAAAATATGCCTACTTTTATCTTTCAAAAACGCATCAAATTCACTGAAAAATACTGATTGCTCATCCGTAAAACCATCCGTAAATCTTGCATTTTTTATAAAATCTAATAGAGATGGTTTAGAATTCCCCCCCCCCCCCGATAATTTCCATCCAAATACCGCATTTTTGTCCTTTATTTTTATCGTTTTGCAAAATTATATATCGTAAAATTATGCCAAAATTTCGCTATAAATTTCGCTATAATTTGCGCTTATATTTTTCAAAATTGGAGTTTTTATGAAGGCAATTTTATTTTTTACGCTACTTTTAAACGCCCTTTTTTCGCAGAATCTAGCGGAGATTACAAGCATACGCGCGGATTTTACGCAAAAAATTCGCGGGGATTCTGCGGAGGCGCAATATAGTGGCACAATCATCGCCACCGCAGATTCAAAGGCGCATTGGCAATATAAGTCGCCTATGAAAAAAGAGATTTTTGTGGATAAAAAGCGCGTGATGATTTATGAGCCGGAGTTTGAGCAAGTAATCATCAGCGATAAGGTGGATTTGGACTTTGTATCGGTGCTAAATTCAGTGCAAAAAAAGGGCGATTTTTGGCAAAGCGTGGTGAATAATCAAACCTTCCACATCGCCCTAAAAGACGGCAAACCGCATAAGATTTTTTACAAAGATGAGTTAGATAACGAAGTAGAAATCGCACTTGAAAATGTAGTGCTAAATAAGCGCGTTGATGCCAAAATATTTGAATTTAAAGTGCCGGATTCTGCGGAGATTATTTATCAATAATATATTATAATGCGACTTTTAATTTTAAATTTGGAGTAAAAAATGGAGACTTTTTTAGAATATTTAGAGCGTAAAATCACACGCAAAGCACCAGATATGAGCAAAGTGCTGTTTTCCTCGCGCGTAAAGCAAAATATATTTTTTAGGATTGCACTTGCACCTTATAAATTAGTCATAGCACTCAAAAATGCCGCAAGCAGTGCGTATAATAGCGATTTGCAAAAGCGCATCGCCTTGCTTACAAATGCCACAATCGACCCAAATGGACTTGGCAAAATCGACTTAATGCTTCACAACGCCCACATTCCAAAGCGATATTACGAGATTTTCTACAAACTTCCGCTAATTGTGCAAAATTCAAAAATGCAAATAGGGGGGGGCAGAAGCGATAAAAATGGCAATTTCGCAGAATCTCGCACAAAAATCGCAGAATCTACGCTAGATTCTGCGAAATTAGATTCTGCGCCAAATAGCGCAAATGATTTAGATTCTGCGATTATTGCCATTGATTGCGGAGCACACGCTGGACTTGTTACGGATTTATTCTTGCACTTTGGATTAAAAGTGCATAGTTTTGAGCCAAATGCCTATCTCCACGCCATTTTAGCGCATAAATATCGCAATAATCCCTCTGTCATCCTAAATAAATCCGCCGTTAGCAACAAATGTGGCAAAACCAAATTTCTGCTCCACGATGCCACTTCGCAAGGCAATGCGCTAATGTTAGATAATATGCAAGTGGCGCAAACGCAGGAATATGACGAAGTGGAAGTCATAGATTTGGTGGAATATATCGCCCGAAATATCCTACCACAGCGGATTTTTATGCTGAAACTTGATGTAGAAGGTGCGGAATTTGACATTATGGATAAAATTATCGCTACAAAATTATATGAGAAAATCGACTACATTGCCTGCGAGACGCACGAGCGATACTTTAAAGATGGCAAAGAAAAAATCAAAAATCTCCGTGCGAAAATCAAGCAAAATAATATCAAAAATATATTTTTGGATTGGATTTAGATTCTGCGTTTGTGGAGCGCAGAATCTAGTGCGAAAAATCGCAGATTCTGCGAATTTTTGCCGAGATTCTGCGATTTATTTGCCATTTTTAGCAATAATCATTTGGATACGCAGAATCTTAAAATATCGTTTTTTAGATTTGCCATTTTCAAACTCGCCACTGCTTTCGCGCAAATGCCTTCTTTACGTCCCACAAAGCCCATTTGCTCCATTGTGGTTGCTTTGATATTCACGCGATTTTTTGGCAGATTTAGCGCAGTGCTTAAAATTTCAATCATTTTGTCCTTGTGTGGCGTGATTTTTGGGATTTCAGCTAGTATCATCAAATCCACATTGACAATCTCAAAGCCTACGCCACGCACAAAATCCACGATTTGCCCTAGCAATTCAAGCGAATCTGCGCTTTTAAATCGCGCGTCATTTGGCGGAAACCACTCGCCAATATCTCCCGCACCCACTGCACCCAAAAGTGCGTCCATTAGCGCGTGGAGCGCGACATCGCCATCGCTATGCGCTTCTATGCCAAACTCACAGGGGATTTTCACGCCACAAAGCACGATTTCATCGCCATCGCAAAATCTATGCGTATCAAATCCATAGCCGATAAAGGTTTCATTTTGCGATAGATTCTGCGAATTTTGCGCGTGAGATTCGCCACTCTTTGCGCCAAAAGTGTGCGAATCCAAATTACCCAAAATTCGCTCCAAATCCCCAAAATCCGTGAGTTTATCTAGCATTTTGCTACCTTTTATCGTTGCGATTTTCCCACCAAGCGCATTTATCGCACTTGATTCATCACTAAAATCGCCCAATTTCAACGCCTTTTGCAAAACGCTAACGCGCGAAATTTGTGGCGTTTGCACGAGTTTGACGGCATTGCGATTTAAATATCGCAAAGATTCTGCGCTAAAAATTGCATTAGATTCTGCACCAAAATCCGTATTAGATTCTGCGATAAAAATCGTATCCGCCACGCCAAGCACAGGCATAACGCAATCAATCGCCCCCAAATCCACCGCAAAAAGCCTATCCAAAACTTCAAAATCCACGCCAAATCTTGCCGCATCGCTAACCGCCACAAACTCGCTATCCACGCATTTTAAAGCATTCTCCAAAGACTTTTGGCGCGTATTGCCACCGCACACGATTTCATAGTCGCAAAATCGCTTCATATAAGCCACTTCAAGCGCGCTTGCGGTGATTATCACTTTGGCAAATTTATACCGCGCATTCAAAATATCTGCCACAAAAAGCCACAGCGGTTTGCCATTCACGCGAATCCATTGCTTTTTTACCGCGCATTTTTTTGGCAAATCAGCGCGAAATCGCGTAGATTCACCCGCGCTCATTATAATTAGCGTCATATTTTTTGTCATTTTTGCCACCTTTTTTTGCGAATTTTTATTAAAATTTTGATTTTAAAGTGTAATTTTATAAATTTTACGCTAATTTTAGGCTTTTAAAATTCAAAAATTAAAGGAAAATTATGACGCAATTAGGATTCGCAAAACAAGACATCATCACAAAGGAAATGGAATTTGTCGCAAATAGCGAAGAAATTTCGCCCGAACTCGTCAAAAACGAAGTCAAAAAAGGACGGCTGATAATCCCCGCAAATATCAATCACAAGCACTTAAAACCTATCGGCATAGGTATCGCCACACGCACGAAAATCAACGCAAACATAGGCAGTTCTAGCATTGAAAAATGCGTGGAAAATGAAATCGCCAAAACGCAGACTGCGATAAAATACGGCGCGGATACGATTATGGATTTAAGCACGGGCGGGAATTTAGATGAGATTCGCGCTAGTGTTATCGCAAATTCTCCCGCGCCTATCGGCACTGTGCCTATGTATCAAATTTTGCACGATTTAAAGGACGATATTTTGAGTCTAAATATCAAAACTATGCTCTCAACCCTTGAAAAGCAAGCAAAGCAGGGCGTGGATTACTTTACGATTCACTGCGGATTTTTGTCGCAACATATCCCTTATATTGCAAAGCGCAAAATGGGCATAGTCTCGCGTGGTGGGAGCTTGATGGCGTCTTGGATGATGCACCACAAAGCGCAAAATCCATTTTATACAGCTTACGATGAGATTTTGGCGATTTGCAAGGAATATGATGTTTCGCTGTCTTTGGGCGATTCGCTTCGTCCGGGTTGTCTTTATGATGCAAGTGATGAAGCGCAATTTAGTGAGCTAAAAATTTTAGGCGAACTCGCACAGCGCGCAAATGAAAGCGATGTGCAAGTGATGATTGAAGGACCGGGGCATATCCCGCTAAATCAAATTGAGCGAAATATGGAAATAGAGCGCGAACTCTGCAATGACGCGCCATTTTATGTGCTAGGACCGCTTGTAACTGACATTGGCGCGGGATATGACCATATTGCAAGTGCGATTGGCGCGTGTGTGGCGGCGTGGAAAGGGGCTGCAATGCTTTGCTATGTAACACCAAAAGAGCATTTGGGACTGCCAAATGCAAACGATGTGAGAGAGGGCATAATCGCCTATAAAATCGCCGCACACGCCGCAGACATTGCGCGTGGGCGAATCAATGCCCGTGTGCGCGATGATATGATGAGCGATGCGCGGTATGGCTTTGATTGGAAGCGACAATTCGCACTTGCGCTAGATAGCGATAGAGCGCAAGAATACCACGATGAGAGTTTGCCACAGGACGCATTTAAAGACGCGGATTTTTGCTCGATGTGCGGACCGAAATTTTGCAGCTACAAAATTTCGCAAAATATTTTTAAGGATTATGGCGCAGAATCTAAAATCGCAGAATCTGCGCTAGATTCTGCGTTTGCAAAGTCTAAAATCGCAGAATCTCACGCATTAGCGCAATAAATTTAAGGAAGAAAAAATGGAAAGAAGTGAAGTTTTAGACAAATTAAAAGGGGTAATTTACCCAAATTTCAAAAGGGACATTGTGGATTTTGGCTTTGTGAAGGACATTGAAATAAATGGCGATTTGCTTAAAATATCGCTTGAAATCCCATCAAATAGCGATGAAGTGGCGCAAAAACTACGCGAATCTATCGCAAATCTTTTTGGTGATAAAAGCGTGGAAGTGGCGATTAAAACGCCACAAATCGCGCAAGATTCGCCAAAACGTAAAAATATCGCGCCACATATTAGGCACTTTGTGATGATTAGCTCAGGCAAGGGAGGCGTGGGAAAATCCACCACAAGCGCGAATCTATCAATCGCTTTGGCGCAAAGTGGAATGCGCGTGGGACTGCTTGATGCCGACATTTATGGTCCAAATATCCCGCGAATGCTTGGGCTAAACAACGAACGCCCCGAGATTGATGAGGCGCAAAAAAAGATTATCCCGCTCACAAACTACGGCATAAAAGTGATGAGTATGGGAATGATGGCAGAATCTGGGCAAAGCCTAATTTGGCGCGGTCCTATGATAATGCGAGCGATTGAGCAAATGTTAAGCGATGTGGCGTGGGGAGAACTAGATATTTTAGTGATTGATATGCCCCCTGGCACGGGCGATGCGCAACTGACTTTGGCGCAAAGTGTCCCTGTGAGCGCGGGAGTAGCCGTTACAACGCCACAAATTGTCGCGCTTGATGATAGCGCAAGGGCTTTGGATATGTTTAACAAGCTACAAATCCCTATCGCTGGGATTATCGAAAATATGAGTGGCTTTGTATGCCCTAAATGTGGCGAAGTGTTTGATATTTTTGGCAAGGGCGGGGGCGTAGAGTTAGCAAATGTGAATAAATGCGAAGTTTTGGCGCAAATCCCTATCGAGCCTAGTATCCGCGAGAGCGGGGACGCTGGGAAGCCTGTAACATTTTTTAAACCCGACAGCTTGGGCGCAAAGGAATATCTAAAAGCCGCAAATAAACTCATCGCCTTTTTGGATAAAATCGGGATAAGCGCGGATAATGCGGGGATACAGCCGATAAATCATTAAAAATTCATTAAAATCGCCAAAGATTCTGCGGATTTTCGAGAATTTTGCGAGATTCTGCGATTTTTCGTGGGAGATTCTGCGAATTTGCAAATGCTAAAAAATACACAGAAATCGCTTGTGAAAAAATAGACGCAGAGCAAGATAAAAAAGCCAAAAGTGGAGCTTGTTACAATCTAGGACTTATGTATAGCAAGGGTGAGGGCGTTAGGCAAGATTTTCAAAAGGCATTTCAATATTATAAATATTCTTGCGATTTGGGGGTAGGCGGTGGTTGTAATAATTTAGGCGTTTTTTATAGCAAGGGACAGGGCATAAAGCGCAATATAAGCACAGCAAAGAAATATTATGGCAAAGCCTGTGATTTGGGCGAACAAATGGGCTGCGATAATTATCGCAAATTAAATGAAGCAGGCGTGCAGTAAGATTTGTCATTGCGAGGCAGTTTGAGCGAAGCGAAAACAACGAAGCAATCCACAGGATTGGATAAAGAAACTTCGGCTTCGCCTTGTTTTGCGAACAAAGTGAAGCAACCATCCAAATCACGCAAATCTAAAAGGCAAATAAAATCAACGACAAAAAACAAATCAATGAATTATTTTTTAGAATCTAACCCCAGATTTGTCAAAAGTAAGCGATTCACCATTGATTCGTAAGTCTTATTAGTGGATTGCTTCGCCTTGCTATCACAAGGACTCGCAATGACGGGGTAGATTTGTGCTAGATTCTGCGAATTGCGAGAATTTTGCGAAATTCTGCGATTTTGCAGAATCTGCCTTTATTTTTGCCTTTGCGAGATTTTGCGTTAGCAAAATCGTGACAATCCAAGATTCTGCGATTAAAAAGATTTTTGCGTTAGATTCTGCGTTTTTTTGCAAGATTCTGCGAATCGCAGAATCTAATATACCTTGCCATTCATTGCGAATAAACGAAGCGTGTGGCAGTCCGTAGAATTTACAAAAATTTCACATAAAATTATTCGCTTGATTCGCTTGGTGTCCCCAATTGGATTCGAACCAATGACCTTTCGATTAGGAATCGAATGCTCTATCCTGCTGAGCTATGAGGACAGGCGGGATTTGTGAGATTGAAAAAAGGGGCAGATTCTGCGAAAACGCAGAATCTTAAAGGAAGTTATTTTTTGACAACTTTCATTTTTGCAACTTCGTCTTTTAGTGCTTTCCCAGCTTTGAATTTAGGCACCATTTTTTCTTTTGTGGTGTATTTTTTGTTTGTGCCGGGAACTTTGCCTGTTTTTGCCGCTTGAACCGCAGTTTCAAACTTGCCAAAGCCTACTAGCTCAACTGAATCTTTTTTTACTAGCACTTGTTTTACAGCGTCAGTAAAAGCAGAAATCGCTTGCTCTGCACCTTTTTTAGTGTCATAACCGCCAACTTTTTTTACCACTTCGATGAAGTCTGATTTGTTCATTTTTCTCTCCTTTTGTTGAATTTGTTTATGAACGGGCGGAATTATAGGGAAAATGAAAAGTTTTGTCAAGGGTTTTTGCCCTAAATTGCGATATTTCAAGGATTTTCTTTACAAAATCCCCCCCCCTAGCCCCTATTTTAGGCACTTTCGGCGGTTTCAATTTTTATAAGATTTTTGATGGATTCTGCGTTTAGATTCTGCGTTTTTGCCAAAATTTCGCAGAATCTGCCACAAAATTTCCGCAGAATCTCGCACGAAAATCGCAGAATCTGCCACAAATTTTTCACAGAATCTATTCGCAAAAATCCCCTTAATGCGCCTCAAATATCATATATTCAAATCTTTGCGCTATCATTCTTGCGCGATTTAGGATAGATTCTGCGATTTGTGGCTCAAAAACGATATTTAAACTCTCCTCAAATAGCCCAAGCCACTCGCCAAAAAGTTCGCGTTTAAAGGGCGGTAAATCCAAGTGTGCCTTCATCGGCTGCCCCGCATAATCGCCGCTCCCTAGCAACATACCCTGCCAAAAAGACGCAATTTTTGCCTTGTGTCGCACCCAGCTTTCATCATCCGTGCCAATGCGCGAGTTAAAAATCTCGCCCAAACCGCCTTTGTCGCTTCGAATCTTTTCGTAGAAAATCTCCATCAGCGCGTTAATCCCGTCCATATTTATTTCGTTTCGTTTCATTTTTTTCTCCTTAAATGTGAAATGCAAGCTTTGCCAAAATGGTTATCAAAAGTCCCAAAACAAGTGCTACGGGGTGGATTATTTTACCAAGCGGGTTTGTTTTGTGCGGTAAGAAAAAGTGGTAGGTTAGCGAGAGTGCCACCATCGCCACGATGATGAACGCCAAAAGGATTTTTATGCTGATTAAAATCTGTAAATTTGTGCCAAAAAATCCCATCTCAAAGCCCACCCAGCGCGTCATCATCGCCCCGCCTGTGAGCAAAAGTAGCAACACGCAAAGTGGCATAATCTTTTTGCCCCGCCGCATAATCACGCTCCACATTTTGTCGTTGAAATCCTCGCCAAACGCCTTTTTTATGGGCGTAAGAAGCACCACATCGCAAAATATAAATCCCAAAAATATAATCGCACAAATCGTGTGAATCACCAAAAAATACGGATACAGCGCGTCCATCATCTCTTTTTTCTCTCCTTTTGTAAAAAATTTTGGGCGATATTAACAAAATAAATATTTGAAAAAATTAACATTTGCGAATTTTTGGGCGAAATTTATGAACTTTGGGAGCGAAATTTTATGCGAATTTTCGGTGCGAAATTTTGCAAAATCAATGGAGGTAAAATGGAGGATTATATCGCAAAGTTAAGCAAAATAGGCAAGATTCGGCGTTACAAAGTCGATAACATTTTATTTTTTGAAGGCGAAATGCCACGCAAACTAACGCTACTTTTGAGTGGCAAAGTGCGATTAGAAAAGGCATTTGGCGATAGGCAAAAGGTGCTCCACACGCTAAAATCGCCCTGTTTCATCGCTGAATATCCCGCATTTGCAGAGAAAAGCTATCCTGCAAGTGCGATTTGCGCTAGTGAGTGCGAGATTTTAGAGATTGACTTAGCGACATTTCGCGCACACAGCGCAGAATCTAGCGCATTTTGCTTTGAGCTAATCGCCTCTTTGTGCCAGAAAATAGGCATTTTGGAGCGATACATCACGCAAAATACAAGTTCGCTAACGCAAAATCTAGCGCACTTTTTGCTAGAAAATAGCGCGAATCTCCCATCACAGCGCAAAATCGCCGAGATTTTAGGCACAAATCCGCAATCCCTCTCACGCATCATAAAATCACTCAAAGAAATGGGGATAATCACCACGCACAAGGGCAAAATCGTAGTTTTAGATTCAGCAAAATTGGGGAATTTTTAGATTTTGCGAATCGCTTAAAATCGCAGAATCTGCCCCTTTTTCTGTCATTGCGAGACTTGCTTGCAAGTCGTGGCAATCCACAGAATTGGATAAAGAAACTTCGGCTTTGCCTTGTTTTGCCAAATCCGCAAAAAATGCACCCAAATACAAATTGCTCCCTAAAATGCGTAAGATTCGCGCTCCCCTTTTGTAAAATTCACTGCCTT
Organism: Helicobacter sp. 23-1044; assembly: GCF_053654695.1. Lineage (NCBI taxonomy): Bacteria > Pseudomonadati > Campylobacterota > Epsilonproteobacteria > Campylobacterales > Helicobacteraceae > Helicobacter > Helicobacter sp. 23-1044. The sequence continues at coordinate 114,512 of NZ_JBSIUQ010000005.1, read as the reverse complement.
TTTGTAGCCTACTTTTCGTGCTAACGCTATCATTTTATCTTTATAAATCCCTGCGTTTTGCGGGGCGTGGGCGTCTGAGCCAAAAGAAATAGGGATTTCCATTTTATGTGCTAGGCTTAAAATCTCGCTGCTTGGGTAAATTTCAGCGATTGGCTTATCCAGCCCTGCGCCATTTATTTCTATTGCCATATCATTGTCTTTTATAGATTCAAGTGTGCGCCGAATCTCCCCTGCCACAGCGGGACTTGGGCGATTATTAAAAATTTTTAGCAAGTCAAAATGCCCAACAATGTCAAAATGCCCACTTTGCGCCATATTTGCGATGGATTTGAGATATTCGCGCCAAATGCTATCAATGTCCTTGTTTTCGTAATCGCCGATATACGCGGGATTATCAAAGCCCCATTCATTCAAAAAATGCACCGAACCGATTAGATAATCCACCTCACGCGCAGCTCTAAGCTCCAAAATCCGCGACTCAGTCATTTGTGGCTTTTTGTCGATAAAATCCACTTCAAAGGCTAATTTTATGTCGATTCGCCCACTAAATTCATCGCGAATCTCACGCACTTCGCGCATATAATCATCGACTTCATTTAAGCCCATTCGATAAGCCATATCGTGATTCATCGGCGCGTGGCAAGAAAAGCCAAAGGCGGTAATCCCGCGCGAAATCGCCATTTCTACATACTCTTTGCATTCGCCTACTGCGTGATTGCACCGCTTTGTGTGATTGTGTAAATCTGCAAATTTCATCTAACCATTCCTTTTTTTGTAGTCATTGTAGCCAAATTTTCGCACGATTTTAAGTTTGCCATTTTTTTTCAAAATCGCAAGGCTAGGGAGCGGAATGCCGTTGAATGAATTATTTTTTACAATCGTGTAGTGAATCATATCTTTGATGATGATTTTATCGCCGATTTTAAGGGGCTTTTCAAATTCGTAGTCCCCGATAATGTCGCCAGCAAGGCAACTAGGACAACCGAGTCGGTAAATGTTGTGTCGGGCGGTGGCAAATTCGTCTTGTGGCGATAAATCTGGGAGATTTGTTGTTCGCTTCGTCAATGAACCATCAGTTCTATTTTCTCGCTCACAACTGCACAACCCCGATTTCTCGCTCACAATACTAGAATTTGCATTTTGATTATTAGATTCTGCGTTTTTTTCATTAGATTCTGCGATTTTCGTTCGATTCGCAGAATCTAGCGCAGAATCTGCATTTTTTGCCTTTAAAACAACGGAAGGATTTTCGGGATGGCTTTCGTGGTTTTTTGAGATTTTTGGGGCAGAGACTAGACTAGCGGTCTGCGATGCCCCGAAAATCTCAAAATCCGCGGAATGCTTCTCTAAAGACAAATTGCCATCAAGCAAATCACCATTCAAAATTTTCGCTCCCAAAATCTCAGGCGTATATGGCATTTCAAGGCAATCTGGCATTTGTGTCGCCGCACTCAAATTTGTAATCGCAATATCCACGCCATTTCGCACAATATCCACTACTTCGCCCACAAGCACACCGCATTGCCATCCAATCGCCTCTCCGGGCTCTAAAATCACCTCTACGCCATATTTTTTGCGAAAGCGCGAAATGACGCGCACAAGGCGATTTAAGTCATAATCTTTGCGCGTGATATGATGCCCACCACCAAAATTTATCCACTCCATTTGCGCCAAATATTTGCCAAAATGTCGCTCAATAGCCTCTATCGTCCGCTCCAACGCATCGCTATTTTGCTCACAATGCGTGTGAAAATGAAGCCCCTTTATGCCTTTAAGTCCGTGCGTTTTTGCGCCTTTTTCAAACTCATCTGGCGTAATCCCAAGCCGACTAAATTTCGCGCACGGGTTATAAATCTCAGGCTCTACCTCCGAATACAGCGGATTTAGGCGCAAGGCAAGGTGCGCTTTTTTTGTAATGTCCCTAAAATGCGCGAGTTGATTGAAAGAATTAAAAATGATATGATTTGCAAAAGGCGCGATTTGGCGCATTTCACGAGCGGTAAATGCGGGAGAAAATACCGAAATCACAGCTTTTTTGTTATATTTGCGAAATTCCTCCAATCCCAAACGCGCCTCATAGTAGCCACTTGCAGTGATTCCGTCCAAATATTTTGCCACCATTTCAAAGCTACTCCAAAATGCAAATCCTTTTAGCGCAAGTAGTATTTTTGCCCCACTTTGCCTTTTGACCTTACCTAAAATCTCTAAATTTTCTTGCAATTTTGCTTCTTCTAAAATATAGCAGGGATTTTTTAGTTTTTTGGCGATTTTTGCGACAGATTCAAAGGATTCACGGCGTTTAAAGGATTTGTGGCACACAAGAGATTTGCGCGAATCTACCAAACTTTTCATATTTGTCCTTAAAATATTTTTAATCGCAGAATCTTTACAAATTTAAACTTTAAAAATATAATTTTTTGATAAAATTCGCAAATTTTTTTCGCAAAAAGGTAGAAAATGACGCAAGAAGAGTTAAACGAACTAATACTTGGCAACTTCGAAGGTGGCGAGATTTTAGGCGATGATGACGCAGAATCTAGCGCAGAATCTGCGAAGTTAGATGATAGAAATCCACTAGCGCAAGATGACAGCGAGGATGGCGAGGATAGCGACCCAAATGCCTACCGCGTGAGTGCCGATGATGAGTATCCGCCACCGCCCACGACAAAGCACAAGGTTGTAACACAGCTAGATGATGTCACAAAGGGCTTGGAGGTAAAGGCTACGCAGGTTTTTGACCAATTGGAGAATATCAGCGGTAATTTGGAGGCAAATATCAAAGATGTGAAAAATATCAAAAATTATCTTATCGCACAAAAGGATTTGTTTGAAAAACTCTCCGCGCAGTTCCCTAAAATAGCCACTTTTAAAGATTCGCTTCAATCGTGCAATGATATGATAAAGTGCGCAAATATCATCACCGATAGGTCAAATGAGAGCGCGGACGCGGTGCTTCAAGCGATGGATATAATGCAATATCAAGACATTCACCGCCAAAAAATCGAGCGCGTGGTGAATGTAATGCGGACTTTGGCGAAATACCTAAATGCGATGTTTGAGACGGATGTGAGCGATGAAAAGCGCGTAAGCTCGGCGAGTTACATTGATGGCGATAGTAAGGCAAATACGGTGGAGAGCGATGAGATTGAGAGACTTATCGCGGAGCTAGGCAAAAAATGAGTTTTCGCGGGGACAATTTGTCTTTGGGTATTCATTTCGCAGATTTAGCGAATCGCCACAAGGCACGGACACAAAGTCCGCTATCCTTGTGTCGATTCGCTAAAAACTACAAAAGCAACACCGCAAATACTTCGATTGTTGCTTCGCTTCGCTCGCAAAACAAGGCAAAGCCGAAGTTTCTTTATCCAATCCTACGGATTGAGATTCTGCGAATCGCAGAATCTAGTGAAAAAAACACGAATTTCGCAGAATCTAAACAAGATTCGTCATTGCGAGTGAGCGAAGCGAGCGTGGCAATCCAAAAAAAATTAAATCCGTGCGAAACACCAAAAACTCGCCCGCTTCGTGGTGCAAAAAATCGGATTGAAGGTTGCAGTAGTGCAACCGCCGATTTTTTGCTAGAAGCGGAAAAGCGAGGCTCTCCCCCTAAAAGCGAAAAGCGGCAGCTTTTGGGGACACAATTTAATAGTCGGGGGGAGCGGGCGGGGGGTGCAGCCCTTTTGCGAAAAGATTCAAGCGAATCTAAATGGCAAAATGGCGAAAATATCGCAGATTCTGCGAATAATATTTTATTTTGTCATATTGAGCGAAGCGAAATATCTCAAAAAAATAGAGATTTTTCGCCTACGGCTCAAAATGACAATTTTGTGGATTGCCACGATTTTGCTACGCAAAATCTCGCAATGACGGAAAACAGCGCATTAGATTCTGTGAATCAAATAAATTTCGCAGAATCTCGCGCCTAAAATTTCATAAATGAAAAAAGTCGAATTACTCTCCCCCGCAGGAAATTTAGAAAAACTCAAAATCGCCACCGCTTACGGCGCAGACGCACTTTATGGCGGAGTGAGCCATTATTCACTTCGCAATCGCGCAGGGAAAGATTTCACGCCAGAATCATTCAGCGATGGCATTGCATACGCACACAAAATGGGCAAAAAATTTTACATAACCATTAACGGCTTCCCATTCAACTCACAAATAAACTCACTCAAAAACCACATAGCGCAAATGCGCGACTTAAACCCTGACGCTTTTATCGTGGCGACAATGGGTGTTATGCGACTTTGCAAGGAAATCGCACCCAAAATCCCGCTTCACATCTCCACCCAAGCAAATGTGCTAAATGCGCTGGATGCGCAAGTATTCTATGATATGGGCGCAAAGCGCATTGTCGCGGCGCGTGAGATGAGCCTAAAAGATTTGTGCGAAATCAAAGCGCAGTTGCCACAGCTTGAAATTGAAATTTTTTGCCACGGCAGTATGTGCTTTGCGTTCTCAGGGCGTTGCCTTATCTCTGCGCTTCAAAATGGGCGTGTGCCAAATCGCGGGAGTTGCGCAAATGACTGCCGATTCGACTATGAATATTTCGTGCGCGACAAAGAGAGCGATAAATTAGTGGCGTTTGACGCACACGAATTTTATGCCAAAAACCCCGATAATGGCACACTTATGCGACTGCAAGAGAGCGAGTTTGGGACGCATATTTTTAACGCAAAGGATTTGAATCTCTCCGCACATTTGGGCGAAATCCTAAAAAGTGGCGCAGTTGATGCGCTAAAAATCGAGGGGCGCACGAAATCGCCCTACTATGCGGCAATCACAGCGCGGACTTATCGAATGATAATCGATGATTTTTATAGGGGGCAATCGCGCCAAAGTCTCTATGAATCCGAGCTAAACACACTTAAAAATCGCGGATTTAGCGATGGATATTTGGTGCGCCGTCCTTTTGAGCGGCTAGATACGCAGAATTTCAAAACCGCAATTAGCGAGGGGAGCTATCAAGTCAATGCCGAAGTGCTTGAAAATGGGGAGTTTGCGATTTGCAAGCACACGATTCGAGTGGGCGAGAAAAAAGAGCTAATCGCGCCTTTGGGTGCGCAAATCCAATGCGGACAAAGTGAAATAGGCGAGATTTACAAAGAAAATGACAAATATTTCGTCCGCTTTGATAAAATCATTTTGGCAGACGGCAGGGAGTTAGATGAGATTCACAGCGGAAATGTCAATGCCTTTAAAATGCCCGTAGGCGCACCAAAATTTAGCTTTTTAAGGGAGAAAAGTTCGTAGATTCTGCGAAAATTTGGCATTAGATTCTGCGAATCGCACGAAAATCGCAGAATCTGCGGTAAATTCTTATTAGATTCTGCAAATCACTTTGTCATTGCGAGGCAGTGGCGAAGCCACAACGAAGCAATCCAAGATACTGCGAACGCAGTGAAGCAACCATCCACAAAAAATAAAATGGATTGCCACGCTCACTTCGCTCGCTCGCAATGACGAAGTGGGGCAGATTCTGCGTTTTTGCAGAATCTAGCGCAGAATCTCGCAATGACAAAAAAATCGCACGAAATCGCAGAATCTAATAAGTCCTACATTTGCTTTTATCTTGCAATTTGCACTCATTTTTGTTTATATCATAAAAATCCACATAAAAGGCACTCACGCGCTTATCTTTATGCGTATTTATGAAGTCCGCCTCGTTAGTTGAAAATGTAAAAATGCACCCACCATTTGCGATAAATTCCTCTGCTAATTTCGCGCCCTTTTCATCACGCAAAATCTCCGTGTGCGTGGTTATCATAGGGATTTTGTGGCGCATTGCCATTTTGATACTCTCTGCTGAATCCCACGCACAAAACATTGGGTATTTAAAGCCCATTTTCCGCGCTTTGAAGTAGTTGCTTATGCTAAAAACTTCGATTAGTAGCCTATTTTTACCAAAATTTAGTTGCGATTCAAGCGCGGCAAAGTCATTTAGCTTGTCCGTTACCAAATATACGCTAGGATTCGCGCTAAAAATCGCATTTATATCCTGCAATGTAAGGGGGCTAAATCGCCCATAGATTTTGGCATTTTTTATATAATCCTTGCTTGGCGGGGCAAATGCGCTATCATCTAGAAAATCCACTAACGGCGCATTTGTGATTTTGTAGAAATGCTTATAATCGTGCGCAGCGAAAATCTCACCTTGCGAATCAAGCGATAAATCCAACTCAATAAACCTAAAACCCTCTTTTATGCTCTGCAACAATGCTTCTTTGGAGTTTGTATAAGTGAAAACTTCGCCTTTATCGATAATCGCGCCACCTGCGTGAGCGATGAAATTACGCGCATTTGGATTTTGCCCCCCCCCCGTTTGGATTCGCGCTATTTGCATTTTGAATCACAAGCGTATTAAAATCGCATTTGGGATTTTGCATATAATTTTGCAAATACGCCATTTTCACTCCCTTAAAATTCCAAAGTTTGAAATGATTATAAACGCCCACACTTGCGCCCACAATCGCCACAAATGCCACCGCCACACTTACCAAAATTTTAGTCTTTTTTGTCATTTTTGCACCTTTTTGATTTTTTTGATACCCACCCCCTAGCCCCCTCCGCAAGGGAGGGGGAAAAGTTAGATTCGCCCTCCGCAAGGGAGGGGGAATTTTAGATTCTACATATTTTATCCCCCCTCCCTTGCGGAGGGGGCTAGGGGGTGGGTATTATTCGCGCTTTTTCACTTGCCAAAAGCTATCATAAATTTTATTTCTCTGCATTAAAGATTTGTTAAAATCATCAATGCCAAATTCGTGCTCTAAAAGCGTCTCACCATAAAGCGGATTGCGCCCTAATCCAAATGCCTTTGTGCGAATCCCTATCGAATCTAAAATTAGTGGCGTTATGTCAAAATGACTTAATGTGCGATTTTTGGTGAGATTTGCGCGTGGCTTTTGGCTAAACTTCGCATTTATAAAGGCATTATAGACGAATCGCTTCGCACTTGGCGTGAAAATCTTACTTTCCATCGACAAATGGTCGCCCAAAATGATAATCGTAGTATTCTCCCCAAAGCGCGAATTTTGCACCCATTTCACAAAATCGCTGATAATTTTATCGGTGCAACGAATCGCACTTGCGTATGAAGAATCAAGTCCCGCACATTGCACATTATCCACCCACGCATTTTCCGTGCTATGCGTGTCAATCGTAGAAATATACAGCGCGAAAGGCTCTGAATCTGATAGATTTTCTATATGATTTTTAGCGAGTTTAAGTAATTCGGCGTCTTTTAGCCCCCAAATGCCTTGCAGATTTTGTGGCAGTGGATTTGGCAGAATATTTTGCGCCTGAAAATATGGCAAATCACGCACTTCTATACTATGCGATTCAAAGAAAAATTTATTGCCACCAAAACTCGAATCCGAATTGCTAAAATAAGCCTGTTTATAGCCCAACTCGCCCAAAATATCGCTCACACACACCGCCGAATCTAAAAAATGCTTATTTTTAAACTCATTGCCACCAATCGGCATATTTAGCGGAATCCCGCATAGATAGCTTATGCTCCCCGCAATCGTCCAGCCCGTGCCAGAAAGTTGCGTAATGCCACCAAGCGCGTCAGTGGTGGAAAAATTTGTATTTTTTAGCGCAAGTTGCGTAAGATTTGGGATTAGCTCACCAAAGGGCGAATATTCACTAGCAAGAGTGCGATTCCCCCCCCCCCCCGTTTGGTATATTTGCACCGCTGAAAGTGGATTCAAGCGATTCGGCTAAAATCACAATAAGATTTTGTTTGGGCGCAAATTCTGTGAGATTCGCGCTATCAAATGGCTTGTAATGCGCTTCATATAGATTTGAAAATTCGGTTTGCGTTTTTAGATAACGCGTGATTTTAAGTTTGTTGTTTGTGATATTTAGGCACAGCGCGAACAGCGCAAAGGCAAAGGCGAGTTTGCCTAGCGTTGCTTTTTTCAAAAATGCGTAAAATTTTGTCGCAAAATTTATGATGATTTTTAGCGTGATTTGCGGAAAAGTGATGACAAACGCACACGCAATGGCGGGGAGAATGACTTTTTTGACAAATGCGCCCACAAAAGGCGTGTTGTTATCTAACAGCGGAAATTGCAAGTGAAATAAAATCTGCCCGAAATCCACTTTGCCAAAGATATCTTTCACAAAATACGAGCTAAAAAGAATAACTCCGCCGATAAAAATTAGCGCGAAAACTAGCGTGAAAATAGCTACATTTAAGATTCTGCGTTTTTCCATAAAATGCCTTATTTTTAAAAATAAAACGCTAATTGTAGCAAAATTTATGCCACAAATCGCAGAATCTGCTATAATTCCCCCTTTTAGATTCTGCGAAAAGGACACATTTTGAAAAACATTCGCAATTTTTCTATAATCGCTCACATAGACCACGGCAAAAGCACACTAGCAGATAGAATCTTGCAAGTTTGCGGTGGCGTAGATTTGCGTGAATTAAGCGCACAAATGCTTGATACGATGGACATCGAAAAAGAACGAGGCATTACCATAAAGGCGCAAAGTGTGCGCCTAAATTACACACTTGATGGCGAATCCTACACGCTAAATCTCATCGATACGCCCGGACACGTGGATTTTAGCTATGAAGTTTCGCGCTCTCTTAGTTCGTGTGAGGGCGTGTTGCTAGTGGTTGATGCTACGCAGGGCGTGGAAGCGCAAACGATTGCAAATGTCTATATCGCGCTTGAAAACAACTTAGAAATTATCCCCGTGATAAACAAAATCGACCTCCCTGCCGCAAATATCGAGCGTGTAAAAGATGAAATCGAAAATGCGATTGGTATTGATTGTAGCGAATCTTACTGCGTGAGTGCCAAAAGTGGCGCGGGGATTAGCGAACTTTTGGAGGCGATAATCCGCAAAATCCCTCCGCCAAAAGGCAATGCAAATGCGCCATTAAAGGCGCTCGTTTATGATTCGTGGTTTGATAATTATTTGGGTGCGCTTGCTTTGGTGCGCGTGATTGATGGCGAAGTAGCGATAAATGATGAGATTTTGCTGATGAATACAGGTGCAAATCACAAGGTTTTGGGGCTTATGTATCCGCACCCACTGCGTCCGCAAAAATGCAACAAAATCGCGTGTGGCGAGATTGGCATTTTGAATTTGGGCTTAAAGCAAATTAGCGACATTGCCGTAGGCGATACCATTACGCTAAAAAATGCACAAGCCACGCAAGCGATTGCGGGATTTCAAAAGGCAAAGCCCTTTGTTTTTGCGGGGATTTATCCCATTCAAACGGATAGATTTGAGGATTTGAGAGACGCGCTTTTGAAATTACAGCTAAATGATTCATCGCTTAGCTTTGAGCCTGAGACTTCTATCGCGCTTGGATTTGGCTTTCGCATAGGCTTTTTGGGGCTTTTGCATATGGAGGTTGTAAAAGAACGATTGGAGCGTGAGTTTGGATTGGAGCTAATCGCCACTTCGCCCACCGTCCCTTACAATGTCTATCTCACAGATGGCAAAATGGTGGTTGTCGAAAATCCTAGCGAACTCCCGCCCGAGCAAAATATCGCGCGAATAAAAGAGCCCTTTGTCCGTGCGAGTGTGATTACGCCAAGCGAGTTTTTGGGCAATGTGATGAAGTTGCTGACAAACAAGCGCGGGATTCAAGAAAAAATGCAATATATTAACGAATCGCGCGTGCTTCTCATCTACCTAATCCCCACAAATGAAATCATTATGGACTTTTATGACAAGCTAAAATCCTGCACAAAGGGCTATGCGAGTTTTGACTATGAGTTTGTCGGCTACCGCGCGGGGAATCTTGTCAAATTAGACATAAAAGTCGCGGGGGACATTGTCGATGCGCTAAGCGTGATTGTGGATAAAAACAAGGCGTATGAAAAGGGCAAAAAGCTAGTGGGCGCGATGAAAGAGCTAATCCCGCGACAGCTTTTTGAAGTGGCGATTCAAGCCAGTATCGGTAGCAAGGTGATTGCACGGGAGACGATAAAGTCTGTCGGCAAAAATGTAACGGCAAAGTGCTACGGCGGGGACATAACGCGCAAACGAAAATTATTAGAAAAGCAAAAAGAGGGCAAAAAGCGAATGAAAGCAATCGGCAAAGTTGATTTGCCACAAGAGGCATTTTTAGCAGTGCTAAAAATTGACTAGATTCTGCGAAATTTATGAGATTTTGTGAGTTAGATTCTGCGATTTTTATGCGAGAGATTCTGCGCTTCGCATAAAAAATCGCAGAATCTGCGGTGTTTTCGCGCTAGATTCTGCGATTTAAATCATATTTTAGATTCTGCGCTATTTCGCAGAATCCGTCTTTAAGATTCTGCGAATTTCCACCGCACAATCCACAAAAAACACCACAAACAAACTCACCATCACACACGCAAGAATTACAAAAATATAGATTTTTTCGCCGTGTGTTTGGATATTTGCACTAATGATTTGCGCGGAAGTTAGCGTGTATCCGCGCTCAAACGCAATGCGATGCTTATCTAAATGAATATAATAGCGATTGATTGGCACACCAAGAAAACTCGCCTCTCTCGCCAAAAGTCCCGCCTCATCGCTATCCATCAACACCACAAATCCATCTTCGATAATGCGCTGTAAAAATGGATTTTTCTCGCTTAAAGTTTGCTGCAATAAATTAGCATCATTTTGCAAGTTTGTCGCAATGGGCGAAGAGTTTATAAACCCTACGATATTTTCTAAATGAAAATAAAGCGGATTCGCAGAATCTGCGTTTAATATTTGCGATTCTGCGATGGATTCTGCGTTTAAATCAAATTCACGCAAATTTATTTGCCAAATATCAAAATGTGGATGCGATGAATATTTTTTATACGCATCAATTAGGCGGTTGCTGTTGCGTAAAATATTGTGTATCACGCTATCTGGAAGCACGATATTGTTGTATTTATGCACTTTCAAAAATGCCTTTCGCAGTTGAAATCGCCCCTCCCTCTCCGCTTGAATTTGCGCTAGGACTTTGGCGTTGCTTTCATTTTGTGCTTTTATTTGCGCATTTATGTGCTCTAACTGCCAATGCGCAAAAGGCAACGCAATAATTAGCAAAACAATAAATGTATAGCAAAATAACTTCCATCGCCGTTTCAGCGTCAAAATAATCTCCAAACTATCGTAAGTTTTGAATAATTTTCGTGATTTTTTCATTGAACCAATCCTTTAAAAATGTAATAAAATGGTGCTAAATTTATCTCTGGATAATTGTAAAAATACATCGTTGTTTCTCTATCCAAAAGGTGCGGATTTTTGGTTAAATGTATATAAATAAATCGCAGGGCATAAATCATAAAAAATGGAATTATGATTAGATAAACTCGCCGTAACGCCACAAATACCACGAAATAAAATAGCATTTCATTTAATATAAAAAATGTCCGCCCCATTATAAATCCTACAAATTCATTCACCACGCACAGCAAGAAAAATATGCGGATATTTTTGGCAAGTGGGTCATTTGGAGATAAAAAATACAATCCAAATAAAGTAAGCGTGCTTAAAAATACCTGCGTTGCGCTAAGATGCGCTAAAAAGAATAAATTTGCCCCTTGTTTGCTTGTGTATGCTTTGAAATAAATGCTAACTTTTTGTGGCAAAATCCCGCTTAACATATTTGTAACATCAAGTACGAAATTATTTAGCATTACACTATCATAAACAAACGCCCCGCAGTAAGTCCAAATGAGCGTTAAGGAGATTTTAGGAAATGTGCGAATAATATAAAATCCACTAAAAATAAGCAACGAACTCAAATGAAACGCACTTGCGATAAATAAAAACAGCAATTTGAAACGCCACTTTTTCACACAAATCGCATAAAGCAAAATTACACTTCCAAATGCCTGCCTTGCAAGTCCAAGCACCCCAAGCAAAGGCACAAAAAATGTAAATGCCACACATCTTGCCCTTTGGTCTTTTGGAAAGTAGCGAAGCATAAATATTTCTAACCACACATAAAGCGCACTAAGAAAGCAAATATAACTAACTAAATCAAGCAAAATAGGTGAAAGGCGTGGAAAAATAAATGATAAGATTTTATAAAAACACGCCAGCCCGACTTCTAATCCATTCCCAAAAATAAAAAATGCCCCATCGATACCATCATAAATATCCAAATAATGCTGATAATATCTAGCAAAATCATCATCGGAGTTTAAAATACGCACAAAACGCGCCTTTGAAGCATAAATCACTGCTAAATTAAAAATCGTAGTTATGCCAAGCAAAATGCGCCACTCACGAGAAATAACGCCACTTAATGCAATCAGCACAAACATCGCAGAAATATACGCATAAAGCGGGGCAAATGGCGTAAGTGCCAAAGGCAAAATATATAAAAATGAAAGGTAATTTGCGCTGGTATTTTGGCGAGATTCTGCGGATGTTGCGCTATTTGCAGAATCTGTGGTAGATTCTGCGTTTTGTGAAATTTTCGCAGAATCTAGGGCATTTTTTATGAATTTAAAAGCATTTTTACAAGATGAAAGGGCGCAGAATCTGTCTAATTTTCTATTCTGCCCCCCCCCGATTTAGTTTCAAACATTTATTCATTATCCACCTTAAATTTTCGCAATAAAAAAGTTGCGATTGTAATATAAAAATAATTTAATTTTACTTAAAGCAGATTCTGCGAAATTATAATTTTTGCAGAATCTAATTATTTTGTCGCTTTAAAAAACATCGCAAGCCAATCGCGCTTTTTATTTTCTCGTCATTTTTCGTAGTTTCACCCACATTCTTTGCCATTCGCCTAGTTCTGTCAGTGGATGTCCGCCCCATTTGGTATTTGGCGGGAGATTTTTGCCAACAGCCCCGCGTCCAGCCACTTGCACGAAGTCGCCGATATGAATATGTCCGCCAGTCCCCGCCTGTCCGCCAAAAACGACATTGCGTCCCGTTGTCGTGCTACCCGCGAAGCCCACTTGTGAGACTAATAGGCTATGTTCGCCCACCACGCAATTATGCCCAAGTTGCACCAAATTGTCGATTTTCGCGCCCTTTTTGATAATCGTGCTTTCAAATACAGCCCTATCAATCGCCACATTCGCGCCGATTTCGACATTATCTTCAATCACCACATTGCCAAAATGCTCGATTTTGATATGCTCTCCAAACTTCGTGTGCGCATAGCCAAAGCCATCACTGCCAATCACGCTCCCCGCGTGAATCACCACGCCATTGCCGATGATTGTGTCGCGGTAAATGACGACATTTGGGTAAATGGTGGTATTTGCGCCGATTGCGACATTATCCATAATTACCGCATTTGGCATAATGGTGCTATTTGCGCCGATTGCGACATTTTCGCCGATAAATGCGCCACCAAAGATTCGCGCTGAATTATGAATCTTTGCGCTTTTTGGGGTGGATTTTAGGCTTTTTAGTTGTGGCGTTTTAAAAAATGCAGACGCCAAAGCAAACGCCAAATGCGGATTTTCTACAAAAATCGCGTTTTTGTGCGAAATTTTTTCGCCCATTTTTTTATGCACGAAAATCGCCCCCGCATTGCTTGAAGGCAATAAATCTAAATATTTATCTTTATCAATGTAGCTTATGTCATTTTGCGTTGCCAAATTTAGTGGCAAAAGTCCGCGCACTTCAAAATCATTCGCGCAAATCTCACCCACAAATGCCGAATCCGCCTTTTTAAAACTCTCAATTATTTCATATAATCGCATTTTGTCCCCTTTTTGCTGTAAAATCGCAGAATCTAGCGCAGAATCTCGCACGATTCGCAGAATCTAATTGCGCTCAATGGCAATCACGCCACTGCGGATAATCTCTTTTGGCTTAAATCGCTTCAAAGCCGAAATTAGGCTATCTATGCGCGAAGGCTTGTCAGTGGCAACGATTATGATAAATTTTTCATTTGCATTTGCGATTCGCCCATTATACGCCTTGCAAAGCACTTCAATGTCTGCGAGTGGCTCTGTGATGGCGATTTTGGCAAGTAGCGTTTCTTTTTCTAACATATCATTGTCCTCAATCACGCTTAAAACGGGGATTAGCTTGTGAAGTTGTTTGATAATCTGCTCCAAAACTTTTTCATCGCCACTTGTAACGATTGTGATTCGCGACAAACCTGAATCCACGCCATTATCTGGCTTTGGCGCAACGGTTAAGCTCTCAATATTATATCCGCGCCCAGCAAAAAGCCCTGAAATCCGCGCCAAAACGCTATGCTCATTTAGCACATTTACCGAAATAACTCTTCGTTTTTGCTTCATTTTAGCCCCCCCCCCCTAATTTAGCATCATATTATAAATCGCATCGCCTGCTGCAACCATAGGAAAGACGGATTCCATTCTATCGACTTTCACTTCCAAAAGGCAAGGCAATTGCCAATCTAGTGCGGTTTTGAATGCCTTTTCAAAATCCGCCTTTGTCGCCACGCTAAAACCTAATGCGCCAAAGGATTCGGCTAGTTTGACAAAGTCTGGCTGTGCGCTCAAATCCACGCTAGAATACCGCTCTTCATAGAAAAATGTCTGCCATTGTCGCACCATTCCTAAATAATTGTTATTTAGGATTATCGTAATTACGGGCAGTTTTTGCTCTACGCAAGTCATTAGCTCTTGGATATTCATTAGCACTCCGCCATCCCCCACGATTGCGATTGAATGCAAATCTTTTTTTGCGACTTTTGCGCCCATCGCAGCTGGCATTCCAAAGCCCATAGTGCCTAATCCTCCGCTTGTGATAGACTTTCGCGGACTTTTGAAATTATAAAACTGCGCAACCCACATTTGATGCTGTCCCACATCAGTGGTAATGACGGCATTATCTCCACAAATCTCACTTACGCGCTCAATAATCCATTGCGGTTTTAGGATTTTGTTTGAATCTTCATATTTGAAATGGTGCTTTTTGCGGTAAGATTCAAGTGTTTTTAGCCATTCTTTTGTTTTATTTTTGTCAAAATCGCCCAGATTCTGCGCCAAATTCACACATACGCGCTTCAAATCTCCCACGATTGGGAAATCCACATCAACGATTTTGCCTATTGAGCTTGGGTCAATGTCAATGTGCGCGATTTTGGCATTTTTGGCAAATTCGCTTAATTTGCCTGTGATTCTATCATCAAACCGCGCACCTAGCGAGATTAGCAAGTCGCATTCGCTAATTGCCATATTTGCAGAATAGCTCCCGTGCATTCCAGCCATCCCTAAAAATAGCGGATTATTATCGCCACAAACGCCCCGTGCCATTAGCGTTTCAACGGCTGGGATTTGTGTAGCCTCCATAATAGCGCGGATTTCACTAGCACAATTTGATAGATTCGCGCCACCGCCGACATAAAATAGCGGTTTTTTTGCCAAATCCATCGCGTTAATTAGCTTTGTAATCTGCCGTGAATTGCCCTCTAACTTCGGCTTATAGGTTTCTAGCACGATTTTTTCAGGGTAGCTAAATTCGCCTATCGTGTTTGAAATATCGCTTGGCAAGTCAATTAACACAGGTCCCGGGCGTCCGCTCTGCGCGATATAAAAGGCTTCTTTTAAGATTTTTGGCAATTCTTTAATCGACTTTACCAAATAATTATGCTTCGTGCATTGCCTTGAAATGCCCACCGCATCGATTTCTTGAAATGCGTCTGTGCCGATTTGCGTAATGCCTACTTGTCCGCTAATCACCACAAGCGGGATTGAATCCGTGTATGCGGTAGCAATGCCCGTAACGGCGTTTGTAAAGCCCGGTCCGCTTGTAACGATTGCCACGCCCACTTTGCCACTAGCCCTTGCATAGCCATCAGCTGCGTGAATCGCGCCTTGTTCGTGGCGCACTAAAATATGGCGAAAATATTTTTGCTTGTAAATTTCATCGTAAATAAATAGCACTCTCCCGCCCGGATAGCCAAAAACCACCTCCACGCCCTCCAAATGTAACGCTTCAATAAGCATTTTTGCGCCTGTCATTTTACTCATCGCAATCCCCCTTTTTAAAAAGTGTAGATTCTATTAAAAATATTGTAAATAAATCATAAAAAATCTACAATTTCACATTTACTTTTTACAAAATCGCAAAAAAGGACGCCAAAATGCCAAAAGCATTATCATTAAAATACCGCCCAAGCAAATTTAGCGACTTAATCGGGCAAGAATCCGTCTCTCAAACACTTTCCCTTGCGCTTACACTTGATAAAGTCTCACACGCCTATCTTTTCTCTGGGCTTCGTGGTAGCGGGAAAACAAGCTCTGCGCGAATCTTCGCCCGTGCTTTGCAATGTGAAAAATTTCCCGCACCTGAGCCTTGCAATGAATGCGCATTATGCATTGCTGCGATGGATGGCTCACATTTGGATATTATCGAAATGGATGCTGCAAGTTCGCGTGGCATTGATGATATAAAAAGTTTGATTGAGCAAATCGCCTATCCGCCGAGCTTTGGGCGATTTAAGATTTTTATTATCGATGAGATTCATATGCTGACAAAAGAAGCGTTCAACGCCTTTTTGAAAACGCTTGAAGAGCCCCCAAGCTATGTGAAATTTATCCTTGCGACAACTGACCCGATGAAACTGCCTGTTACAATTTTAAGCCGCACGCAGCATTTTCGCTTCAAAAAAATCGCGGTAAATGCGATAGAAGAGCATTTGAAGCGCATTTTGCAATTAGAAAATGTCGCATTTGAGGATAGCGCGATAAATCTGCTCTCACGCAACTGCGGTGGGAGTTTGCGCGATGCGATGACAAGCCTTGAACAGGCAATCATTTTTTCAAAAGAAAATATCACACTGCATTGCATTTCAGCGATGTTAGGCTCGCTAAATCCTACAAAAATCGATGAATTTTTTAGCGCGATTTTGGAGCGAAATGATGATAAAATCGATACGCTTTTAAGCGAATTTGAGGCGTATGAGGCGGAAAATGTGCTAAATGAGATGATTGATTTTTTGAAAAATAAATTATTAGAAAAAAATCCAAAGTTTAGTTTGGTTATTTTGGAGCGGTTTTTTAAGATTTTGGGCGAAGCGAAAAATATGCTAAATATTAACGCGGATTCGGGCTTTGTGCTACTTTTATCCGCGCTAAAAATGAAGGAATCATTAAAGATTCAAGATATTGATAAGGTGATTAGCAAATTAGAGAGAGAAGTTTTGGACAATTCGCAGAATCTGCTAGATTCTGCGAATCACACGAAAAACGCAGAATCTAATGCAAAAAACGCAGAATCTGACAATATTTCGTCATTGCGAGTGAGCGAAGCGAACGCGGCAATCCACAGGATTTGCGAACAAAGTGAAGCAACTATCCAAAAAAACAATAATATAGATTGCCACGATTCTGCTTCGCAGAATCTCGCAATGACAGGCAAATCAAATGCAGATTCTGCACCTAAAAATCAAACAGATTCAGCGCAAAAATTTAAAAAACTCATCGAAAAAATTTATGAACGCGATTACGAATTAGGCGAACTTTTTAGCAAAAATATTTCTTTTGTGAGTTTGGAAAATGGCATTTTGACTTGGGAGTCAAGGGCAGATTCTGCGGTGAAAGAAAAGTTGAAACCATATTTTAAAATCATCAAAGAGCTCGTAAATGAAGTTTTTGGCGAAGTGATAATCAAAAACGCAGAATCCAAAATCGCAGAATCTACCGCAGATTCAAGCAAAGTGATAGAAATGGTGGAGAGCATTTTTGACATAACCAAAAAGGAACGCGTGTGAGTGCTTTGGTGAGCGCAAATCTTGCGAATCTAAATGATATTTGCGAGGCGATTTGGGCGCGAATCAGTGGCAAAACTCACGCCATTTTTTTGCTAATTGGCGACATAGGCGCGGGGAAAACTACGCTTGTGCAGAATTTTGCGAAATTTATCGGCATAGATGAGAGTGTAACTTCGCCTACATTTAGTTTGCTACATATTTATGGCGATTCGCCCATTTGTCATATTGAGCGAAGCGAAATATCTCAAAGAGATTCTTCGGTCGCTTCGCTCCCTCAGAATGACAAAAACAATACAAATCAAACTGACAAAACAACTTACACGGCGCGAAAAATCTACCACTACGATTTATTCAACCGCGATTTAAGCGAAATGCTTGATTTAGGGCTTTTAGATTTGCTTGAATCAGACGGGATTCACTTCGTAGAATGGGGCGATTCGCGCCTTTTTAAGATTTTGAAAAATGCTTTTGAAAATATTTGTATTATTGCCATTAGCAAAACAAAAAATGCTAGAATCTACGCTTTTAAAGAGCAAATTTAAGGGAAAATAATGGATATTTTACGCGCAGAAAACCTAAATAAGCACATAAAAAAGACAAAAATCGTAAATGACATTTCGCTATCACTCGCTAGTGGCGAGGTTGTGGGGTTGCTTGGACCAAATGGTGCGGGGAAAACGACTACTTTTTATATGATTTGCGGGCTTTTAGTGCCTAGCAGTGGGAGAGTTTTTTTAAATGATGATGATATTACAAAACTGCCACTGCATAAGCGTTCAAATTTGGGAATCGGCTATTTGCCACAAGAATCTAGCATTTTTAAGGATTTGAGCGTGGAGGAAAATTTGGCATTTGCAGCGGAGGTAAATATCAAAGACAGCAGTGAACGAGAAAAGCGCATTGAAGAAATGTTAGATGCTTTTAACATTACGGCGATTCGCGCTAGAAAAGGCGTGAGTTTGAGCGGTGGAGAGAGACGGCGCGTAGAAATCGCCCGTGCGCTTACAAAAAGCCCCAAATTTATCTTGCTAGATGAGCCATTTGCGGGGGTTGACCCTTTGGCTGTGATTGATATTCAGCGCATTATTGAAAAGCTGGTATCCTTAAATATCGGTGTGCTAATAACCGACCACAATGTGCGAGAAACGCTATCCGTGTGCGATAGAGCCTATGTTATCAAAAGCGGGACACTTCTAGCGCAAGGCAGTAGCGAGGAAATCTATGACAATGAACTTGTGCGAATCCACTATTTAGGCGAGAATTTCAAACTATGAGCAAATTAAAGCTACGCCAAAGTCAAACTCTCAAAGCCAAATTAACGCCCACAATGCGCAATTTTTTGCCTATGCTAAAATGCGATACTTTGGAGATGAGCGAGACTTTGAGTGAATTTGCCGCGCAAAATCCCTTTGTCGAGGTGCAAAATAATCTCTGCACTTCTTTGCCATCAACGCCACCACCAAAGCCAAAGCCTTTTAAAAGCGAAAATTCCAAGCGATATATGAGCGATAAAATCGAGCAATTTACCACTTATGAAAAAAGCCTCTATGAAGTGCTTGAATCTCAAATCGTCCCCCCGCTTTTTCCCACGCCACTAAGCCAAGAAATCGCCTTTAAGATTATTGATAACATCAACGAAGAGGGCTATTTTGAGGGTGATTCGAGCGAAATTGCAGATTCGTTTGAATCGCATCTTGCGGTGGATTTGGCGATGGTAGAGCGCGTCCGTGCGAGATTTTCTAAAATCGACCCGCCGGGCGTGTGCGCGATAAACGCAAAAGAATCGATGATTTTTCAGCTTGATGATTTTGATTTGAGCGATGAGATTTATGATTTGGCGTTTGAAATCATCAATGATTTAGACAATCACAAGGCATTTAGCGCGAATCCGCACTATAAAATCGCAATGAAAATTATTTATAAGATTCGCCGAAGACTGCCCCCTGCGATTGAGTATTTTCCAAAGGATTCGCAAGTGTTGCCTGAAATCTTTATAAATCGCACGGTGGAGGGCTTTGAAGTGAGTTTGAATGATAGTTGCTACCCTGATATTTTAATCGATGAACGCGCCTTAAAGTCCAAAAATAGCGAAATTAAGGACAAATTACGCGAGGCGCGAGATTTGATAGATTCGATAAATATGCGAAAGGCGACTTTGAAAAAAATCGGGCTTATGATTTTGGAGTATCAATATGATTTTTTCGCTGGGGGCGATATAAAACCGCTTAAATTAAATGACATTGCCAAAGATTTGGGGCATAGTTCTAGCACCATTTCGCGCGCTGTGGCAAACAAATATTTGGAGTGCAATCGCGGTATTTTCCCGCTCAAGGCGTTTTTTAGCACGGCGATTAGTGAGGATACTTCAAATGCTTCGATTAAGGACTTTTTGCTTGAATGCGTGAGAAATGAGGACAAAAGCAATCCATTAAGCGATGTGAAGCTAAAAGAAATGATAGAGGGCAAATTTGCAGGTGTGAAAATCGTCCGCCGCACCATTACCAAATACCGCAAACAGCTAAATATCGAAAGCTCAAATGAGCGCAAAAAGCTATATGAAGTGGAGTTGTGATAGATTCTGCGAATGTGCTTTGAAAATATTGCTAGATTCTGCGTCAAATTCGCAGAATCTTGCGTGATTTTTGCACTAGATTCTGCGATTTGTCTTGAAAACAATGCGAGATTCTGCGATTTTATCGCAATATTTCGCCTATTTTCGCTCCGCATTTTTTAGCCGATTTGGGAATCTAAATTGCTTATTTTGGCATAACTTACAAATGGAGTTGTTTTATGCGCGTAACCTTTGGCACGAAATACAATCAAATGGATTATTACCAAAACACCTTGCAAAATCGATTGCAAAACGCAAATACCAAAATCGCTTCGGGTTTGAAAATCAAATACGGCTACGAAGATTCAAGCGTTTTTAACCAAAATCTAAAAATGGAATACGACATTCACTCACTAAATCAATCCATCGACATTGCCAATGACGCAAACACCCACACACTCCACACGGATAAGAGTTTGAGCGAAGTTTCAAAAACGCTTGATGAATTTAAAGTCAAACTCATTCACGCGGCAAATGACATTCACTCGCCCACTTCGCGCGGTGCGATTGCAAATGACTTACGCGCTTTGCGTAATCATATCCTTGCGATTGCCAATACAAGCGTGGGAGGCGAGTATATTTTCGCTGGGAGCAATATCAAAGTAAAGCCATTTAATGATGATGGTACTTACACGGGCAATGCCGAAAAGTTAGAGGCACTCATTGCCCCCGAAGTCAAAAGCGCGTATAATCTAAACGGCATTGAGCTTTTTCATAGCAGGGATTTGGATAGATATAAAAGCATTACAGCAAATATTCAAAGGCTAAATCAAAGCAAACTTCACCCTGCCATTATGGATAAGATGAATGCCACGCAAATCCCAAGCGAAGTTTTTATCGAAGAGGGCGATACACTGCGGGATTTGCTAGGCGACAATGACAATGATACGACAAATGATGAAATGGCGTTTTTTTATCTGCGTGGGAAACGCCCAGATGGCACGAGCTTTAAGGCGAAATTTGCCTTTGATGTAGCTTACAACAATCCACAATCCGCCACGCGAGTAAGCGATTTGCTCCGCAAAATAGGCGAGGCGTATGGCAACACTTCGCAAAATCAAGTCGTAGATGTCAAGCTAAATAAATGGGGGCAGATTGAAATCACCGAAACAAAGCCCGGTGGCTCAAATATCGACTTTCACTTAATCGCAGCAAATGCTGATGTCGATGATGTAAATACTTTGCACCAAAAGGGAGCGCGGGTAACAAGCTTTCAAAAAAGCGCGTTTTTAGGGGATTTTTCGCTCTCACAGATTCACGGAATCAAAAATAATTATGACGCAAGATACACGACTTTGGGCGTGGAGTTCGTTACAAATGACAATCAATACGCAAATAAGGCAACGCAATTAAGCGACATTTTTGGCGTGGAGGCACAGCGAATCGAAATTAGCGGAAAGCTACCAAATTCATCAACTCGATATGTGCTAGATTCTGCAATTGAGCCATTTTATATTGACATTGCAAATAACTCCGTGCAGGATTTGATGAATGCGATAAAGGCGCGATTTGGCGGGGATTTGAATGTCGAAATAAGCAATGGCAAAATAAATATCATCGATAATAATGTCGGCAGTTTGGAGCACGACCAAAAAGAGCCGCCGTTTAATGGACCAAGTGGCTTTGCGATAACTTTGCGGACGCTTGATTCGCAGGGCAATGAAAAAAATGCGATTCGCAATAGTTTTCAAACAAACTATGACAAAACGGCTTTCACGCACAAAGGCTCATCGCTAATCTCAAATATTTCGCAGATTCACGCTACAAGCGGAGAATACGCAAAAGATTGGACAAAATTAAGCGAAGTGGCAAACAAAGACTTAAATGGCGAAAAATACATTATGAAGCTAAAAGACCACAATGGCGCAGATATTGAAGCGGCAATCGAGCTAGGGGCTGAGGGCTCATATTTGCTTTTACCAAATCGTAGTAGTGGCAGTGGCGATTACCGAATCCCGCTTTATAATCCGCACGATAGACCGCCAGCCATTAGCATTACAGATGGCAATAATGTAACTTTTCGCCAGATTATGGACGCAATGACAATCGCACTAAATTACAGCAACCCCGAAGTGCAACGCTTTATCGATGCGCAAGGCAACGCTATTGATGGTGTGAGCGAGAGTGGCAAAAAGGATTATGAGCAACTCATCGAAATGGCAGGGCGCAATGTGAGCGTGTTTATCAATAATGATGGGCAAATTGAGATTCAAGATAAAATCCGCTCACTAAGTAGAATGAGTTTTATGATGTATAGCGCAAATAGTGATAATTTTAGCGCGGAGGCGATAGAAAATGGTGCGCCTAGCCTTACTTTTAACGCAAACAACGCGCTTACCATTGATAGGGCGCATATTAGTTTTTTTAAACAGCTTGATGAAATGATAGAAGCGGTGGATAAGGGGATTTACCGCCCTGACGCGCTTGGGGACAATTATAACGCTGATTTGCGCAATTTGGGCATTCAAAACGCACTCACGCTTTTTGACCACCTAAAAGACCACATTGAAAAAAATATCGCGCTAAATGGGAGCTATGGCAGGGTTTTTGAAAATAGCATAAGGCGCAATGAAGTCCTAAAAGTGCAGGTTGAATCAATAAAAAGCGACACAATCGGCGCGGATTTGGCAGAGACTTACAATAAATTCGCGCAACTTACAAATAATTATAACGCCGTTCTAGCATCGACAAGTAAGGTGAATCAAATGTCGCTAGTGGATTATTTGAGGTAGCGCAAATTTGTTCATTGCGTGGGTGCAATTTGTATTTGGGTGCATCTTTCGCGGATTTTAGGATTTTTGGGAGGCTCACAGACTCCAAGTCTAGCTTCGCTCCCAAAAATCCTAAAAAACCACAAAATCTCCACCGCAACTACTTCGATTGTTTGTAATGCTAATTTGTCATATTGAGCGAAGCGAAATATCTCAAACTCTCCCCCTCCCTTGCGGAGGGGGATTAAGGGGGTGGGTAAAAATCCATCATTACAAAAATTCGTGCAAATCGCAGAATCTTATAAAAAAAATTTGTCATTGCGAGATTCGGCGAAGCCGAATCGTGGCAATCCACACTGAATCGTCATTGCGAGTCCTTGCCAAAGGCAAGGCGAAGCAATCCAAATCACACGATTTTAAAAAGCAAATAAAATCAATGTTTCAAAATTGAATCAATAAATTATTTACATTTAGATTCGCCCAAAGTAAGCGATTCGCCTTTGTTTCAAAAGTCTCATTAGTGGATTGCTTCGGCGAATCTACGATTCGCCTCGCAATGACAAAAATATTTGTGAATCGCACAAAGTAACCCAAATCCCGCGAATCTAAATTCACATTAGATTCGCGACAAAAACCTAAAAGCTAAATGTATATCTAGCCATTATGCTAAATGTCTGCCCAAAAGTATCAGTTATCGTTCCTTCCGCGCCACCTTGCTTCAATTTATAAATCTCAATAGGCATAAAAGGCACTCGCACAGCCAACTCCACGCCGTGATGAGTGGCGATATTTGTCCGTAGCCCAAAGTTTAGCGCGACATCAAGCCCTGTGGTGCGGACACTCTGTCCCGCTTCTATCGCTTCTATCTCAACATATTTACCCATCAAAGTCGTAGCACCCACGCCAACGCCCACAAATCCGCCAAAATCAAGCATTTCATTTGACATAAAATTCCCCAAAAAATCCACATTAAAACCATAAGAAATCGCCATAATGTCAATTTTTCGTTTGCCACCGCTGATATGCTTTGATTTGCTGAGATTATGATAAAAGTCCGCATTTGTGTAGTATCGTAACCCCAAATATGGCGTGAAAAAATGCTTATGCCCCGCTACAAAGCCATAGTTTATCCCAGCTGAATCAGCGTTGTGCTTTATCGGTTTTGTTGTTGTTGTGGTTTGTTTTAAATGCTGTTGTGCGCCACCGCCACCGATACCAAAGCCTATGAATCCGCCACTTTCTTCGGCAAATGCGATATTTGCGCCACAAAAAATTAGTGATAAAGCGATTTTTGGGAGTTTGTGAGAAGTTGTAGAATGCGAGATTTTTAAACTCTTATTGCCCCCCCCCCTATTTGCGATTTTGCGTTGTCGAGTGTTTGTTTCATTTTGGTTTCTCCTTTTTGATTAAATTTCTCATAAACCCGCGCGAATCGACAATCCCCGCGAATCTATAAAGGGCGAAATTGTAGTGAAATTTTGATAAAAAATGCAAGTTTGTTTTTTTGGATGATTACTTCGCTTCGCTCGTAAATTCTACGAATTGCCACGATTTGCTTTGCAAGTCTCGCAATGACAAAACGAACATAGATTCTGCGATTTTCGTATAAATTTCGCAGAATCTCAAATCACGCTAGATTCTGCGATTCGCGTGAAAATTCGCATAAATTTCGCAGAATCTCAAATCACGCTAGATTCTGCGATTCGCGTGAAAATTCGCATAATTTTCGCAGAATATTGCAATTTATTTAAACTTTATTTAAATTTTTATGCTATAATGCGACATTTTATCAAAGGGGTTTTTGGTTATGAAAAGGATGAAAAAGTCGATAATTTCCGCCTGTGTGCTGTTTTCGCTAACTTCCGCACTATTCGCAGAATCTGCATACACTTTACGCAAACGCCCTAGCACCGCGCCTAGTGCCACGAAAAGTGCGCAAACTCGCCAAGCACCGCAAAGAGTGCAACGCACCACACCAAAAGCAACGCAAAATACGCAAAATCAATCGATGAGATTACGCAGAAACGCGCAGAATCTCAACACAAAAACCACCCCCAAAACGCAGAATCTACGCATCACAAACACGCAAAACCCACCCTCCACAAGCACGCAAAATCTACGCACTGCCACGCAAAACACTCGCGCCACTCGAAGTTTATCAAACGCCATTAGCACCACAAAAGGCGCAAGTGCTAGCACCATCACTTGGTCCTCAATCGGCGGGACGGCACTTGCAGGGGGCGTTGGCGGCGGGATTTATGCGCTTGTAAAACCGGATGAAAAGAAAGATAGCGCGACAAGCACTAGTGCGCCAAATCCCACACCACTGCCATTTTACAACCCGCCAAAGGTGAGACTTGGCGTAGTTGATTCAGGATATAATCCAAATCAAATCGCGCAACCTGACAAAAACTTCTACAATGTCGGTGGCGGCGGGCAAAATGAACCATCTCACGGCACAAATGTCGCAAAGTCCATTCGCGCACATAACGCAGAATCTGAAATGTATATGTATAGCGCAAGGTGCGGGAAAAACGGCATTTGCCCGACAAATGCAATGTATCAAAATCTTTATAAAAACGATGTGAGAATTATCAATGGTTCGTGGGGCGCGATGGTAAATACAGGCGGGACAAATACGCCTGTTGGGACGCTGAATTATTATTACACAAATCATTTTTATTACAATATGGCAAAGGAAGCGGCGAATAATAATCGCATTTTTGTATTCGCTGCGGGCAATCAAAGTTCGCGCCACGCGAATATGCAAAGCACAATGCCCTATGTGGTAAATGCGACAAGAAATCACGCAAATTTTGATAGAAAAGTGTGGGAAAACTCACGGCGCGGGTGGGTTGCCGTGACGGCGACTGCTCGGTGGAATAACTTGCTAGATACGCGCTATGCAAACTGGATAGGCGAGGAAGCGAAAAATTGGGGCATTGCCGTAGCACCGCATAATGTCGGCATTGGGACTTCGTATTCCGCCCCTGTAATCACAGGAATGCTTGGCAATATTTGGAATCAGTTCCCTTGGATGGATAATCATTTGGTTACGCAGACTTTATTCACCACTGCGGATAAATACACAATTAACAATACAAATAATTACAAAGGCGGAGGCGATAAGTGGCATAAGGGCGTAGTTACGGATGGTCCAAATAAAAAAGTCGGTTGGGGTGTGGCAAATCAAGCGCGTGCTTTGAAGGGTCCTGCGAGATTTGATACGCGCCTTTTGGTGTCTAGCGATAATGGCAAAGTGCAGGTAAATTTTGAGTGGCAAAACTATGAAAATTTAAATCAAGTAACTTTTGGTAACGATATCGCAGGTGATGCGGGACTACATAAATTAGGCAGTGGCGCACTTTATATGAGTGGGAAAAATACCTACACTGGGGAAACTCACATTGATGATGGGACGATTATTTTATCAAATGCGCTGACAAACTCAAAAGTGACGATAAACACGCAAGGCGCACTTTTCACGCAGAATCTTGCGTTTTTACCAAGTGGCACAACTCAACCAAACTCCGTAACTTTGGGGACACAAAATAGCGGTTATACGCTCACAAACTACGGATATTTTGGCGTTTTGAAAGATACGACTTTAAATGGAGATTACATAAGCAAGGGCAATGCCTCCACGCTAGGACTTGATGTGGATGCGAAGTTAGATGTGAAAGGTAGCGTGGATATGAGTGGCGGGAAGTTCGCATTTCACTCGCTATCCACCATTCCAAGTAGCAGTTACCAAACCAAAACTTTGCTTACCGCAAATGCTGTGAATAATTGGAATGAGAAGTGGAGCGTGGCGAGTGATTCAAGTGCGTTTTTACGCGTGAGTGGGGCAAAAATAAATGATAATAAAAATTTAAGCGTGACTTACAGGCGCGACTCTACAAATGGCGTTCTTACTCGCGCGATGGGTTACGCACCGCAGAATCTGCAAAATGTCGGGCAGGGCATTGATGCTGTGTTTAATAAACTATCGCGGAAAAAGCGTTCATTAGATTCTGCGGAAGATTCTGCAAAAGTGGCACAAATCGCAGAATCTACCGAATTCGCAGAATCTAGCGCAGTTATTGACGCAGAATCTGAGATAGATTTTTATAATGAAGCACTTGCACTTTTATCCATCCCGCTAAACCAAGCAGAGCAGGCGGTTACAAGCACGAGTGGGGAGATTTATGACTCAAATTTAAGCATTACACACAAAAGCGCAATGCTCTTAAATCGCACGATTGCAAGGCGACTTTACCAAATACACGATAGCAAAAAAAGTGGCATTTGGGCGGATATCGCCTACGCACGAAGCACATTGCAAGGCGATGGATTTGCGAGTGGTAAAATCACTCAATACGCCATAATGACGGGACTTGATGGCATTTATGATGCCAAAAATAGCGCGTTTGGCGGGGGCGTAATTTTTAGCGTGGATAGGGCAAGGGGCGATTTTGGCGCGGCAGGAAATAGCGATATGCTATCTTACGCACTTTCGCTCTATGGACTTGTATCTTATGAGGATTTTTATATGCTAGCAAGGGCGGGTGCGGGACTGCACGATACTAGCGTTATGCGAAAACTGCTCTTTGGCAGTAATGCGAACTTGCAAAATAAGCAAAAAGATATGTCTTATCACGGATACATTGAGATGGGTTATAACTTTAATGCAGGATTTTTTAGACTGACGCCATTTATCGCGTGGGAGGAAGACTTCCTAACGCGTAAAAAAGTGCAAGAGAATGGCACAAATGGTAGCAATTCAAGTTTTGCCCTAACCATCGATGCGGCGAAGTATCGGGTGAGTTCGGCGATTTATGGTGCGAAGGGATTTTTGAAATTTGGCGAGTTTAAGTTAGAGTATAGCGCGCTAAATATGTATGCGCCCACGCAAAATAGATTTTTATCAAAGGCGAGTTTTAGTGGCAATGGCGGGTCGCAATTTACAAGCGGTGGCATTCCACAAGCGAAAAATTTGGCGTTTGTAAGTCTTGGGGCGAGTTATGCCTTTTCAAATCTCATCTTGCGCGGGGAGTATAGTTTGTCAATAAATCCCGACACGAAAAGGAAAATCGAAGATGAGATTATAAATCTAAATTTAAGGTATGGATTTTAGATTCTGCGAAAATCGCAGAATCTAATTAAGATTTAAATCGCAGAATCTAGTGCAATTTTTTGGGATTTTTGGCGATTTTAAAGCAATTTTTTATGATTTTTTATATTTTTTTTGCGGAATTTAGATTCTGCTAAATATGGAGTTAGTATGAAATGGGAAGCAGGGCAGGACTTTATCGATAGATTGCGATTTGGTGTGATTAGCAAAGATAAATATAGGCGATTTAGGGCGGGGGTTCGCATCGCGCTTGGCAGTGCAAAATCTAGCGATTATCGCAATATTTGCGCTACGCACAGCATTTATGGTAAAATCTACTATCCATTTTATAATCTATCCGCACAAATGGGGGGGGGGGGGGAATCGCCCTTTATAATGAGTTTGGCGAAAAACTAGAAGTCTTTTTTATCCGCAATATTCATAACTCAAACGCCGGACTAAGACGCTCACGGCGCATTGTGTGGGATAATTACGACTTTGGATTAAAGAGGCATTTTTACACGGGGCATTCAATGTTGCAAACGATGGGACGCCCTACAAATCGCTACGGCGCACTTGTAGAATCTGAAAGTATCGCGCCTAGCGAATATAAAATTTTTAAAGAGCACAAGGGATTAGAAAAAGATTTTGATTTGATTTTTACTTATAGCGCAAGGATTTTGGATACGCTACCAAATGCGCGATTTGTGCCATTTGTGGCGCAAATTTGGAATGAAGATTCAATCGCGCCTGACTTGCATACCAAAAAGAGCAAAAATATAAGTTTTTTGAGTAGTGATAAGATTATGTGTGAATTGCATAAATTTCGCCTTGATTTGGCATTGCGTTGCAAGCGCGAAAATCTCTGCGACACCTTTGGGCGATTTGACGGCGGTGAGTATGTGAAAAATATCAGCGATACGCTCAATGACTACCGATTTACCATTTGTTTGGAAAACGACATAAGTCCATATTATTTCTCCGAGCGACTTACTAGCGCACTTGCAGCGCAAACTATCCCCATTTATTTGGGTGCAACGGAGATTGATAAGTTTTTCAATACTGATGGCATTATCCAAATCACCACAAAAAGCGACATTAAAGAAGTCCTAAAACAATGCACACCGCAAGAATACGAGCGCAGACTCCCAGCAGTGCTAGATAACTACAAACGCGTAATGGAGCAATACACAAGCAAAACGGATTATTTATGGGAGCATTATTTGGGGAAATGAGGGCGTAGATTCTGCGATTTTTTCGCAGAATCTAGCACAATTTTTGCAAAATCTAATTGCAGAATCGCAGAATCTAGCGCAATGTTTGCAAATTCGCAGAATCTCAATATTCCACCAGCGCGTAATAATCGCTCTCCCCAAGATACTTTGCATCGCTCAAAAATGCGCTATATCGCCTAAATTCGCTCTTTGGAAGCAAAATATAAAAACTCCCCTCCTTTGCCCTTAAATCCGCCGCAAACGCCTCAAACTGCCCATCTTTGAGATGCTCTCCAAAACTATAATGTTTATAGTATTTCCGCTC
This sequence comes from Helicobacter sp. 23-1044, assembly GCF_053654695.1. Classification (NCBI taxonomy): domain Bacteria; kingdom Pseudomonadati; phylum Campylobacterota; class Epsilonproteobacteria; order Campylobacterales; family Helicobacteraceae; genus Helicobacter; species Helicobacter sp. 23-1044. The sequence goes on along the minus strand of NZ_JBSIUQ010000005.1, from coordinate 84,903 downwards.
AAACGCCGGCACATAGGCGATTAACTGATTGTTTGTTAGCAAAAGTTTCGCGCCATTATTTTTAAACGCATTTAAAACAAGCGCATTTGTCGCCTCACCGCCTATTTTCATTTTTCGCTTGTATTCGCCTTTTATGACGCGCTCTTCGCTAAAATGCGCCACAATCAAACCGCCCACTACAAAAATCACAAAAATCGCCCCGACTTTTTTATACAAAAATGGCAAAATCCTCAAAATCACCTCAAAATAATAAATCATTATCGCGCTAATTGCAATCATCATCAAAGGCAGTCCGCCTTGCAAATTCCGCAAATCATAACTCAAATGCGTCCCCCAAAAGACAAAATACACAATCGAAGCAACACCCAAAAATCCAAAAATTCTATTTTTTATCCCAAGTGCCAAAATGCAAAGGCAAAAGAGTTGCGCGAACTTTTTATAGCGCGAAATCGCTTCATCAAATCGCTCAAAATATCCATTGCCAAGGTAGATTCTATGCCAAGTGTATTCGATATTTGTGGCGGGAGTGTTTAAAATGATTTTTTTATAAAGTGCGATAATCACCCAAGGTGCAAGAAAAGCGATGATGATAAAAATATTTAATATGATATTTTTGCCAATTTTGCGAAAAAATACTATTAACAAAAGCACATAAATCCCGCACCAAAATAACCCGCTTTGCTTGATTTCCGCGCTAATCCCAGCGGCAAAACTACCCAATAATAAAAATGCGCTAGATTCTGCGAAATTTATATGATTCGCAGAATCTATGACAGAATTTGCGCTAGATTCTGCGTTTTGCGCTAAATTCGCAGAATCTGCGTTTTTTAACAGCGCATTTGCCTTAATCAAAAGCAACGCAGAGATTAAAATCATCATCGCCACGGGCATATCCACATATCCCACATAAAATTCCCCGCTCCACCGAAAAAATGTCATATAAATCATCACGCAAAGTGCGATACCAAAGCAATTTGTGTTTAAAAAATTAGCACCAAAAATCTCGCCATCTTTTAAAATAAACAAACTTGCCACCGCCCCCACAAACATAAAATACCAATAAATCGCCACGCCGACGCCTTGAAAAGTCGATATTTGCGAACTTGCCACATATCCAAGCGACAAAAGCATTGGATAAAGTTGCGAGTAACCGCCCTCATTTAGGATAAATCGCCCCCTTGCCCACTCGCTTCCCCACCTATCCCACGAGACCACCGCATCCCACGCCCAAAAAATATCCGCCTTCAAAACTTTATTTAAAAAATAAAGTGCGATTAAAATGCTGATTGCAAATAAGATTTTTTCAAATCTTGTGCCTTTTTGCAAAATCTCATTTGGATTGATATTTGCGTAGATTCTGCGCCAAAACAAATATAAAAACACCAAAATTTCTAACGCAAAAATGCCAAGCACCACAAATTGCGTATAAAGTTTAGCAGTAACTAGCGCGTAAATTAGCACAAAATTAACACACAAACTAATCACAAAACTAAACACAATAAAAAACGCCACGCTAAAAAAGCGAATTTTTTTCGCCCTTTCAAGCACACCAAAAATAATACCACCCGGCAAAAACACCGCACTAAAAAATGACAAAATCGCAAAAATCATAATTCCTCCCTTTTATTTAATCTAAAAATTTTGCCCTAAGTCTAAAAATAAAAAATCTCTGCACCAAAAAACTAATGGCAAAGATTCCTGCTTCGCAAAATGGTTTTACCAAAATCTCGCTAATCCCGCTATGCGCGCTAAAAATAGCGATACTTTTCATAGAGATTAGCATTAAAATAATCGTTAACATTACATAAGATAGCATTTCAACCCACATATTGCCCTTACTTTTAAAGACAAATTTTTTCCCAACGATGAAATTAAAACTCCCCGCAACAATGCGTCCGCAAATCATCGCCCAAAGCAAAGAAAATCCCACCACAAAGCAAAACACAAACACCACATAATCAATTAGCGCGGTTAAAAGCGAGTTTCCAATATGCCGAAGCAAAACACAATAAATACTCAAACTATCAAAGATGGGATTAAAATGCGAACTTGCATTATTGTCAATGTAAATGGTTTTGATTGAGATTTGCAGGATTTTCACATCGCTATTTGCCGCTAAAATCAGCATTTGCATCTCAAACTCATATCCATTTTGTGGCAAGGAAAGCAAATTTTTGGCAAATGGAATATTAAATGCGCGAAGTCCGCTTTGCGTGTCTTTTATGTGTTTGCCAAAAAGTATTTTAAATGCGAGTGCTGTGAGTTTATTGCCAAATTTTGAGCGAAATGGCGTTTTAGATTCTGCGCTAAAACTTCGCACGCCGATGGCAAAATCAGCATTGTTTGCCAAAAATTTATCGCGCAAATTTAGCACATCTTTGATACTATGCTGCAAATCGCAATCCATTGTGATAATGCAAGAAGCATTTGGAAAAGCATTTATCGCATAATTTATGCCATTTTTTAGTGCCGCACCTTTGCCTAAATTTACCGCATTTTTTAGCACAATCGCAGAATCTAGCGCATTAAAAACGCAACCAAACGCACTTGGCGAACCATCATTTATGACAATCACAATAAAATTATATTTTTTCAAAGTGGAAGCAAGGGCGATTAACTCTTTGCTTGGTTTGTATGCTGGGATTAGCGCGATGGCGGAATGTAGATTAGATTCTGCGATTTTTGTGGGAAATGGCGCAGATTCTGCGATTTTTGCAGAATCTAAATTATTTTTTGTGATTTTCGCAGAATCTAAAATCCGCGAATACTTATTCTGCCCCCCCCCTATTTGTCATTTTAAAATTCATATTTTGCTCCAAATAAAAAATGCAAAATTCTAGCAAAAAATTTTAATATTTGCTAAAATTTCGCACTAAATTTTACAAAAAGGACAAATATGAAGTTTTTTTATATCAAGCGAAGTGAAGGCAACATCGCGCGAAATAGCGCATACGAAGCAAAATTATATCTTTTTGGCATTCCGCTAATTTCTAGATTGCAAATAGGGGGGGGGGCAGAAAGGGAAAAGTTGCATTTTGTTATAAAATCTTTGGCATCCCACTTTTCCAAAAATTCTCACGCAAAACTTTTTGCTTAGCGCACTCTCTAAATAGCGATATTGGCGAATACATCGCCACAAATGACAAAATCAAAGAGCATATTTTGCAATTGGTGGCAAACTTGTCATCGCAAGATAGAGATTTTATCATCCGCCAAATTGCTCGCATTTTAGAGACGCACAAATCGCAAAATCCAATCATTTCAAACCTTACGCAAGATGAAATCAAAGATTTGACAAAAATTTATTGGGAATTTTTCCAAAATATTTTTAAGATTAGCGAAAATCTCTATTATTACAGCGGATATTTTCTACCAATCAATCACTTTGAAATTAGCGTATTTTGGCATAAGCACAATCTTTTGAGACTTAAAAAGCAGACTTTGGAAATGATAAAAAGCAAAGATTTTATCGATGTGGGCGGATTTATAGGCGATAGTGCGATTATATTTGAGAGGGAATTTTGCGATAAAAATATTTATTGCTTTGAACCCACGAAAATAAATTTTAACTTAATGCAGCAAACCATCGCGCTAAATAATTCAATGCGAATAATCCCCATAAACAAAGGTCTTGGCGCAGAATCTACGGAGATGACGATAAATATCGCAGGGTCAAGTTCAAGCATTTGCTTTGAAAGCGATAGCAAAGAAAGTATCGAAATTGCCACGCTAGATGAGTTTGTAAGAGATAGGCAAATCGAAATTGGATTTATAAAAGTAGATATTGAGGGATTTGAAATGGAGTTTTTAAATGGTGCGAAAGAGACGATTGCCACGCAAAAACCAGCGATGTTAATTAGCATTTATCATCAAGCAAAAGATTATTTTGAGATAAAACCGCTGATTGAACGCTGGGATTTGGGATATAAATTTAAGATTTGCAAGGGAAGTGATTTTAGTTTGGTCGCCGAAACCGTGCTTTTGTGCGAGATTTTGTAGATTCTGCGATTTATGCAGAATCTCGTGAGGAATTTCGTAGATTCTGCGTTTTTCGCAGAATCTGGTGTGGGATTTTAGATTCTGCGAAATGATTTAAATTCGCAGAATCTTAGACTTTTACTTTGTTTCAATCAATTTTCTCCCAATTTTGCGGATTATAAATATCGCCCCTAACTTTCCAAACCGCCTCTTTTGCGTATTTATCTTTTGGATTTTTATTACCTTGAAAATATTTGGGATGAAAATGCACCACTTCCCTATTTTGCGGATAATTTTTCAGCGGATTTGGCGGGACTTTTTCACACCCGCCAATATATTCGCAAATCAAACTTGCCACATCGCTATTTATCATTAAACGCGAATCGCTTTTCATTTCGCCCCTAGCGTGCGGATTTTTCACTAGTAGCAAAGTATCGGTGTAATATCCGGGGAAATTATTCCCTGCGATTTTTAACTGCGGGTATGAATCCGCCCTCCCGTGGTCGCTCACAATAACAATCATCGTCCTATCATAAATACCTAAATTCTTTAATTTATCGATAAATCGCCCAATCTCACGCATCGCACACACTTCGGAGTTATATTTCCCCCAAAACATTTTTGGGATTAAATCCCTGTATTTTTGAGGTAATTTCGCCTTTGGATAGAGAGTGGGTAGGCAAGAGATATCATCCACCACAAAACTATCGTGCGTTAGTCCGCTTGCGATAAATTTTAGCGTTGGTTTATTTGCCCCAAGTGTGACATTATCGATGATTGTGCCAAGTTGCGAAATGTGGTGCGTAGCAAGATTTAGCGAGTGTGAGGATGCTCTAACCTCACCAAAGTGAATGCGCCACCTCGCTTCCTCAACTAGCAAAATCCGTGTGCGAAGCGAATATGGCGCATTTCGAAAAATCCCATAAGATAGCAAAGCATCCACATTCAAATCCGCCTTAATCTCCGCCAAAATATCCGCCAAAGCGAAATTATGCGTTTTTTCAAATGCGGTTTTGTAGTAATGATTATTTGTTTTCATCGAAAAATTTGGATTTGCGAGATTTTTGGTGATATTTGCTTCATTCACCGCATAGATGTCAAAATCCACGCGAAATCCCTTTTGCAAAAAATTAGAAGCGATATTTATGATAGCACTATCCCTCTCACTCTCCAAATCCGCCACGCCACGCGCATTTATTTGATACGAACTAAAATAGTCCCCACCAAAAACGCTAGGCAAAGAAGTATGCGTAAAACTCGATGCAGTCGTAGTATTATCGTAATGAATAAATCCATCTAGCATCGTTAGCAATGCAGGATTTTCCTCTTGCAAAATCTTAAAATGCGACCCGGTGAAGGCATCTAACATAAATACGATAATATTTAAACCATCCTTTGAAAACGCAGAAAAATGTGGATTTGGATTTTGTAAAATTGCAGAATCTGCGGAATTTTTGGAGTTAGATTCTGCGATTTTTGAGGCGTTTTGCGCTAATAAAATTTGCGATAATGAAATAAATGACAACGCCACAATGCTTAAAAACATAATTTTTATCCCTTTTAAAAATATATGCTTTGCAAAATATAGCACCAAAAACATCGCCACACAGGACAAAATTCCAATTGCCAAATCGATGAATTTATTATTTTTATGATAAATTTTGCTCGTATCTAAAAACATCATTTGCTCCATCGCTCCGTAATCGCCCACCAGCACGAAGCAATAAACAAACCCAATGCTTAAAACCACGCAAAATGCGAATGTGCCGATTTTCAAAAGTCTTGTTTTGTAGAAAAAACTCGTGGTGTAGATGATTGCACCGCTTGTGAGGATAAAAAATCCCGCTAGCGCGCATAAAGTCGAGGTCGTCTGCGTGGCGTCAAACTGCGTCACATCGCTTGAATACAGCGCAAATGGCGAGAAAACGCAGATTAAAAAGCAAATATTTAAAATCGCAAAGATGGAAATATCGCGGTAAGTTTTGTAGTCTTTGTCGCTCAAATCGCCGTGCGATGGGAAAATCGCACAAATTAGTTTGTGTGGGAATTTGGGATTTGGGGGAGATTCTGCGGATTTTTGGGGAGATTCTGCGAAATTCGTGCGATTCGTAGAATCTCGTGTAAAATTTGAAATTTTCGCAGAATCTAGCGCAGAATCTGTGTTATTTTTGCGATTAGATTCTGCGATTTTCGCAGAATCTTCGTTATTTAGCGCACCGCGCCATTCTCTCTCTCTCTCTCTCGTGGCGTTTCATTAAAATTCTCATCGAAAGTCTAAAAAATCTCATTTGCAAAATCCTAATTTGTGAAATTTAAAAGATGAAATTGTAGCAAATTTATCCCAAAAATAGTGCCATTTCATCGGCTAAAAAGTAGTTTGTGGCGTAGATTTTGCCGTTTTTGGTGCGAATCTTATCGCTGTCAAGCAAAATTTTTAAGCGATTTTGATTTGTGATTAGCGCGGGATTCACGCCTACTTCGCTACGAAATCCCAAAAAGATTTTTTCTAATCTTATGTCGCTTTGGCTTAAAATCTCGCACCGCACGGACAAAGGATTTGCCAAATACGCGCCAAAGTCGCTTTGCTTGTAGATTCGCGCCACTTGCAAATCGCCTTCAAATCGCGTCCTTTTGCCAACCGCCCCAAGCCCCACGCCGATATAGTCGTGGTAAGCCCAATAGCCCAAATTGTGGCGACTTTTTTGCAAGTCATCACGCGCAAAGTTTGAGACTTCGTATTGCGCAAATCCATTTTGCTCTAAAATCGCTTTTAGCTCGTAGCATAGGGAGGATTCGCGTGTGGGATTTTTGCCATTTTCAAAAAATGCGGAGTTTTTATCAATGCTTAATGTGTAGCAAGAAATATGTCCCACGCCCAAATTTAGGGCAGATTCAAGCTCGAATCGCAAGCGTTTAGGCGAATCCAAAATCGTGTCATAAATCAAATCAATGCTTGTTTTCACGCCACATTTTAGGGCGGATTCGATGAATTTTCGTGCGATTTTTGGGCTATGAGTGCGCTCCAAAAGGCGCAGCTTATCATCGCAAAAGCTCTGTGCGCCGATACTAAAACGATTTACCCCCAAATCTTTAAATGCGCGTAGCGTGGCGGTGCTTGAAACATTTGGGTTTAGCTCCATTGTGATTTCGGTGTTTGGGGCGATTTTTGGCTCTAAAATGCGAAAGATTCGTTCATAATCGCTTGGATTCAAAGTATTTGGAGTGCCGCCGCCTATGTAAATGGAGTGAAATTTTTGGATTTTACCCACCCCCTTAATCCCCCTCCGCAAGGGAGGGGGAGAATTTGATTCAATCTCCGCAAGGGAGGGGGAATTAACTACAAGTCCCTCCCCTTGCGGGAGGGATTTAGGGTGGGGTATAAAGTTCGCAAGGGAGGGGGGATTTTTGGATTCTGCAAATTTTACAGATTCTGCGTTTTTCGTGCGATTCGCAAAATCTGCCCCCAAATCAATTATAGTATTTGCGGTAGTGCTTTCGTTGCTTTTGGTAAATTTCGGGCGCGAGACTAGACTAGCGGTCTGCGAACGCCCAAAATTTGCCAAATCTGCGAAATGATTACCCAAAGACGAATTGTCCCACGAATCCATCTCATTTTGCAAATCCAAACACAACGCATCCAAATATTTTTGCTTAAAATTTAGCATATTTGTCATCGAGTTAAACCCGCAGTATCCGCACTTTGACGCACAAAATGGTATGTGAATATAAAGCAACATTTTCGCATTCTTAATATTTTTTTTACGAAAAATTTTATAAAATCCGCTTTTAAAAATCAAATTTTATGGATAAATCAAGTGAATCTAAATGAATACCGCCCAAATGTCGCCGCTGTAATATTATCAGAGCGATACCCCGAAGTGTGCGAATTTTTCATCGCAAAGCGGTGCGATATGAGCAAAAAAAAGTGCATTTGGCAATTTCCGCAAGGGGGGATTGACGAGGGTGAATCGCCGCAAGAGGCGTTATTTCGCGAGTTAGATGAAGAGATTGGCACAAATAAAGTTGAGATTTTAGCGCAATATCCGCAGTGGCTATCCTACAACTTCCCACCTGCCGTGATTAAAAGCAAAATGTATCCATTCAAAGGGCAAAGGCAAAAATATTTTTTAGTGAAATTAAAAAGCGACTCTACAATCAATCTAACCACGCAAATACCGGAGTTTGATAGCTATAAATTTGTCCCGTTTGAAAGCGTGCTAGAAAATGTCGTGTATTTCAAACGCAGAATCTACAAAAAAGTGCTAGAATATTTCAAAAAAGAGGGGTATTTTTAAATGTTAATCGTGCAAAAATTCGGCGGGACTAGCGTTGGCGACTGCGAGCGCATTCAAAATATCGCAAGGCGCGTGGTTGAGAGCAAAAAAGATGGCGTAAAACTCGTAGTTGTAGTCTCAGCAATGAGTGGCGAGACAGATAAGCTAATCGCCTACACAAAGCATTTTAGCGCGTTGCCAAATGAAAGAGAAGTCGATAAGGTTTTAAGCACCGGTGAGAGCGTGACAAGTGCGCTTTTGGCGATTGCGCTAAATGAGCTAGGGCATAAGGCGATTTCGATGAGTGGGCGCGTGGCGGGGATTTACACAGATTCAGCGCACACAAAGGCAAAGATTAAGGGCATTGAGACGAGCAATATTTGCAAATATTTGGACGATGATTTTATCGTTGTCATCGCGGGTTTTCAGGGCGTGGGTGATGATGGATTTATCACAACTTTGGGGCGAGGTGGGAGCGATTTAAGCGCGGTTGCGTTGGCAGGGGCGTTAAAGGCGGATATTTGCGAGATTTACACCGATGTCGATGGCGTTTTCACCACCGACCCGCGAATCGAAATAAACGCCAAAAAAATCGACAAAATCAGCTATGATGAAATGTTAGAACTCGCGTCTCTTGGGGCAAAAGTCTTGCTAAATCGCTCCGTTGAGATGGCAAAAAAGTTAGGCGTGAAAATCATCACACGCAATTCTTTCAATCACAATGAAGGCACAATTATCACAAACGAGGGGGAGATTATGGAGAAACCTATCATTTCTGGCATTGCGCTAGATAAAAATCAAGCACGAGTTAGCATTATCGATGTCGATGACAAGCCCGGCATCGCAGCGGAGCTTTTTAGCGCACTTGCGGAGGCGAATATAAATGTAGATATGATTGTCCAAACAATCGGGAGAGACGGCAAAACCGACATTGATTTCACAATCCCAAAGACGGACATTGAGCTATGCAAAAAGTTGCTAAATGACTACAAAGAAGTCGCGCAGGGCATCGAGTATGATGAAAGTATCGCCAAAGTCTCAATCGTAGGACTTGGTATGAAAAGCCATTCAGGCGTGGCGGGTAAAACTTTTAGCACGATGGCAAATGAAAATATCAACATTATGATGATTGGCACAAGCGAGATTAAAATCTCAATGATTATCGATTTGAAATACGCGGAGCTCGCCGTTCGCGCACTTCACAGCGCATTTGGATTAGAGAAATAATGCTTTTTGATTTGGCACTTAAAGGGCGAAAATGAGCGAAAATACAAATGTCCGCTTTGCAAATTGGACGCTTGGAGTGTTGCGAAAAGAGAATACTTTGGCACTCTCTTGGCTAGAAGAAATCCGCTATGAGTGGTGCAAGGTGGCATATCACTTCATCGATAGCGTGATTCACAAAGGTAGTTCGATTATTTTATGCACGGATTCAAAGCGCGAGTGGTTTGGCAGATATATTTTGCAACATATAAATATCGCAAAGTCTCGCCCGCTACTGCCGATTTTTTACATAAATAGCGTGGTTGAAAATAGCGTGGATTTAAACACGCAGTTGATGGAGGATATGTTTAATATCGCCTTTAAAAATCACATAGTTTGGTATATCGGGCGGACGGATAATCGCCTATCCACCCTTGCAATCGAGCATCAAAATAGTTTCATTTGGGCATTTGATAGCAACTTGCACACGGCGTTTCATTTAGATTCTGCGCCGGGCGTGGATATAAAACTCTTGCAACTTTATGATTTGCTAGATAAAAGTATCGATGCGATAATGTTTGGCGAGATAAATTATGAATGAAATAATCATCGCAAATGACATCTTTGCAAAGGTGCAGATTCTGCGAGATAGTATCCAAAATACGCGAATCTATCCCATTTCGCCTGATGAATTTAAAAAAGGCGAGTTTAAGATAAAGCACGCAAGGGAGGCGATAAATGAAAGCACAATCGCTGAATCTTCGCTAAAAACAATCATTTTAGTCGGCGAAAAGTTCAATATCGAAGCGCAAAACGCCCTTTTAAAAGTCCTGGAAGAATCACCGCAAAATGTCAAATTTATTTTGGTTACAAAATATAAAAGCGCGATTTTGCCGACAATCTTATCTCGTTTGCTGATTAAAAACGAGCGCACAAAAAGCGACATTTTGCCCTTTGCGCTTGATGTGTCGCGCCTAAATTTGGAGGGGATAATGGCGTTTTTGGAGGGATTTGGATTTGATGAGAAGCGAGAAAATATTAGGGCGAAAGTCGCAAGTCTGCTTTTTGCCGTGCGAGAAGCGGGACTATCGCTAAATGAGCGAGAACTAAACTGCTTTGATAAAGCGATAAGAGAGATTGAATCTTATGAACAACCAAAATATATTTTTTTAAAACTACTACTAATGCTTTTGGAGCACAATAAACGAGTGCGAAAATAGCGCGAGATTCTGCGTTTTTGGCGAAAAATCTCGCATTAGATTCTGCGATTTTGGCGAAAAATTACGCAAGATTCTGCGAATCGTGAAAAAATATGCGAGATTCTGTGATTTTTTGGCGAAAATTATGCAGATTCTGCGCTAGATTCTGCGATTTTGGCGAAAATCGTGCGAAGATTCTGCGAATTTGTAATTTTTTTCGTCATTGCGAGAATTTACGCAGTAAATTCGTGGCAATCCACAAAATAGATTGCTTTGGCACTTCGTGCCTCGCAAAGACAAAGTGCGGGTAGATTCTGCGTTTAGCAAAAATCACGCGAGATTCTGCAATTTCGCCAAAAATAGCGCAGAATCTCAAAATAATTGCTGTTCGTTTGATGATGGTATCAATTCTATCTCGCTCTGCTCTACTCCATAAATGACAAAAAAATGATATTTTTCAAGCATAAAATATTTTAGCAAATCATCATTATTTTTATAAATTTTCACTTCAAAATCGCCATTAGATTCTGCGAAGTTATCAAAATTTTCATTGCTTAAAATTAGCGTTTTGCCCCATTTTGCATTTTGCGTGAAAGTGATATATTTTTGAAACAAATCCATATTTTTACTCGCATAGATAAATCGCATAGATTGCCCGTAGTGCGACTTTTGCGCCGAAGTATTGATAAAAATCGGGAGCAATAAATCCTCATCAAAATTTATCTTAAAATCAATATGACGCATTTTAAAAAAATACATAATATCATTTAGATTGCTAATAAAAATGCTTGGCAAAACTAGCTCATAGAGTTTATTTTCATACTCGATTTTTAGCTCAAAAAGCGTTTGATAATTTATCTTAAAAATAAAATTTCTTGTATTTTTTATAGATTCTGCGTCAAAGAAAATCACCTCAAAATCAATAAAAATCATTCTAAAATGTAGCACCTCAACTAACTCAAAAATATCCCTTGCAAATGCGATATTTTTATCCCGCGCCATCGCCCGTGCAAGGGCGAAATTCGCAGAATCTAGCGCAAAAATCTCAATGCCATTTGTGAGCTTTGCGTATTTTGCGAACTTATGAAGGGCAACCTCCAAATTTTCAACCAAAATAAACGCCACCCACTCATCGCTAATCTCGCAATACACTTCGCTTACAATCGCATACGCACCGCGATTTATCGCCTCATCTAACTCGCCTTTATCGCGCAAAATAAAAATATCGCCCCGCATAATGCGATGTAAATGCGTGGTGACATTACCTAAAAGGTGCGCCTGTGTGGCGTTACAGACTTTTCCGCCGATAATCTCTACAAAATCATCTAAAAACATTTGAATCCTGCGTGTTTATGGCACATTAGCTAATCTTGCTTCCCGCATTTGAATCCGCAAAAAGCAACTTTACACCGCTTGAATCTTCTGTGGTTAAAAGCATTCCGCAACTCTCAACGCCCATAATTTTTGTAGGTTTTAGATTTACAATCGCGCAAATGTGTTTGCCGATAAGCGATTGCGGCGCGTAAAATTGCGCTATGCCTGAAATAATCTGTCGCTTTCCAAGTTCGCCAAAATCGATTTGAAAAACTAATAGTTTTTCGCTTTTTGGGACGCGCTTTGCGTGGAGAATCCGCCCCACGCGCAAATCAATCTTTTTAAAGTCATCGATAGTTGCGTTGTCTTTTGGCGATAAATCGGGGAGACTTGCCACTCGCTTCGTCAATGAACTATCAGTTCTATTTCCTTGCTCGTGGCTTCGCAACCCCGATTTCTCATCCAAAATACTTCCGCACTTGTCGTTGTTGTTGTTAGATTCGGCACTCAAATCTTTTGCTTCAATAATATTCTCAATTTTTGGGAAAAGCGGGGGGATTTTGGTAAGGTTGAAGCGATTTAAATACTTGCGATTTTTAATCAAATCAGCATAAGATTCAAGCGAAATCCCAAGCGAATGCGCCATCGCCTCCGCACTTTTTGGCAAAATAGGATATAGCAAAAGCGCGGATTTTGCCAAAATATTTGCGATAAAAACTAGCAGATTCGCCACTTCGCGCACTCTGCCCTCTTTTATCATAGCCCACGGCTCAAAGCGCGTAATTAGCCCATTTGCCAAGTCAAAAAGCTTCCAAAGTTCCTCCAAATAGCGATTTGGCGTCATATTTTCCATTAGATTATCAAGCGAATCAATAATCGAATCCACGCTTTTTTGCTCAAATTTTAGCCCTGTAAAATCCTGCGCCTCCAAACGCAAATCAAAATATTTCTCACTCATTCCAAGCAAACGATTTAGCAAATTCCCCAAACTATCGCTTAACTCGGCATTTGCGCGCTCTACCAAAGCACGAATCGCAAAGTCGCCATCTTGCCCAAAAGGCACTTCTCTTAAAAGAAAATATCGCAACACTTCTAACCCATAAGCGTCCGCCACCGCCTTTGGATTTATCACATTGCCGACACTTTTGCTCATTTTCGCACCCTCAATTAGCCACCAGCCGTGCGTGAAAATGCGCTTTGGCAAAGGCAGATTTAGGCTCATCAAAAACGCGGGCCAAAAAATCGCGTGAAATTTCAAAATATCTTTGCCGACAAAATGATGCGCGTTTTCAAAAAGCGACATTTGATTTTTGCGCTCACTTCCAAATCCTAGCGGTGTGATATAGCTTAAAAGCGCGTCCAACCACACATAAATGATATGCGAAGTATCTTTTGCGCTTTGTGGCAGGGCGATTCCCCAGCTAAAAGTGGAGCGCGTGATAGATAAATCGCTCAAACCATTTTCGACAAATTTGATGATTTCATTGCGCTTAAAAGCTGGCAAAATGACATTTGGATTGTCCGCATACCACGCCAAAAGTCGCTTTTCATATTTGCTTAACGCAAAAAAGTAGCTCTCTTCTTTGATTTCTTTTGTAGGCTTCCCACAATCTGGGCATTTTGCGCCATCAATTAGCTGTCTTTTTGTGAAAAATGTCTCGCAACTCACGCAGTAATTGCCCTCATACTGCCCTTTGTAAATGTCGCCTTTTTGTTGCATAATCTCAAAAGCGCATTTCACGCCCAAATCGTGGTAATCATCAGTCGTGCGGACAAAGTAGTCATAGTCGATTGCAAAGCTATCCCACAGATTGCGAAACTTCGCGCTAATCTCATCGGCGTATTGTTGCGGGGCTTTGCCTTTTGCCTTCGCGCTATTTTCGATTTTTTGCCCGTGCTCATCAGTGCCTGTTAGCAAAATCGCGTTGTTGCCTTTAAGGTTTTGATATTTTTTAAACATATCGGTAGCGATTGTCGTGTAGGCGTGTCCTATGTGCGGAATGTCATTTACATAGTAAATGGGCGAAGTGATGAAAATGTCTTTCAAATTACAATCCTTATTCTGTATTTTTCTTGTCATTCTGAGCCGTAGGCGAAGAATCTAAAAAAATAGATTCTTCGCTCCACTTCGTTCCGCTCAGAATGACAAAAAAGAGAGATTCTGCGAATTTCGTTTTAGATTCTGCGATTCGTGTGCCAAACGCAGAATCTATCATAAATCCCCTATCCATCAAAGTCAAAATAGCCACTTTCGCCATCATTCATACTTTGATAGACGGCATCGACATAGCTTTTTCGCAATTCACAGCCGATAAGATTCGCGCATTTTAGGCACGAATCTACGGCATTTTGATTTTGGCAAGATTCTAACTCCGCTATCTTTGAATCAATCTCGCCAATATTTTCTTTTACCGCGCCATCCATTGCAAACCCTTATTTATACGCGACTTTCACGCGCTCTATTTCGTATTTGCTACCAAAAAAGCAGGGCGTTTTTTGGTGAATCGAATCTATTTGCAAATCCAAAAGGCGACTTTTGCCACTAATCGCCCCGCCACCAGCGCGTTCAAAGATTAGCGCAAAAGGCAAAACCTCAAAAAGCGCACGAAGTTTGCCATTTGGTGCGTCCGTTGTCGATGGATAGCTAAAAAGCCCCCCGCCTTTTATTAAAATATTGTGCAAATCTGGCACCATTCCGCCACTATATCGCAATCGGTAGCCCTCCAAAAATAGCGATTCAATCAAAATCTTATGATTCGTGTGCCAATGCTTTTGAGTGCCACCGGGCGCGTTTATTTTGCCCTGCTCTTTTAGCATTAGATTGCCACTAAATCGCCAATGCGCCCCATCATACACGAATCTTGCGACATCTTCTTGTGCGACTATCAGCTCCAATCGCACGCCATACAGCACATAGCCACTTGCGATTAGATTTTGTGCGCTAAATTCGCCATTGTAAATGCCAAAAATGCTCCCCACGCTAAAATTTGAATCCACAATCGATGAGCCATCAAGCGGGTCAAATGCCACCAAATACGCGCCACCGCCGTTTTCTTTGTAAATGGCATTTTCCTCTTCCTCACTTGCTATGCCTTTGACAGCGTCCAAACTCAAAAGCGCGTTTTTAAAAATCTCATTTGCTTCCACATCTACGCTTAATTGCAAATCGCCCGTGCTATTTTTGCTACCACCCGAATCAACATTTGCGTAGTCAAAATTTGCCTTTTTCAAAATCCTATCAATCTCTAACGCGCTATGTTTTATCGCGCTGATTATCGAATCTAACATAATTTCACCTTTTAAATCTCTAACTTATTTGCGACTAAATATCGCGTGATTGCGTAGTAAATCGCGCATTTTATGACATTAAAAATGCTTGTATAAGCCCATAGCGTCATAAATGCAGACGAACTCTCCCCAACGGCTACCACAATAATCGCGCTTATTATGCCCTCAATCGTGCTAAAAAACAAAAATAGCGCGATTCCGCATATCACTTTAAATCGCGTGATTGCGCCGATATGCAAAATCGCCAAAATAAAAAGCACAAGCGCACTCATCGCAAAAATGCTAGTAATTTGTGTGATGATAGAAAGTGCCATCAAAAATGGCGAATCCATAAAATTGCCTAAAAGTCTCACCAAGCCACTTAATTCAGACGAAGTCGTAGCAAGGATTAACGCCCACAAGCCAATCACAACACCACTCAAAATCACATAAATCGAGCTAACCAAAATCTTTGAAGTCAAAATCGCATCTACACTCACAGGCAAAGCAAAAGTCAAATATCCATCGCTTGTAAAAAGGCGATTGTAAAGCAAACGAATGATAGTGATTGCCAAAAAAGCGATAGATAGCAAAAATCCAAGTGGCATTACAAATAGTAGCAACAGCCACGCCGCCGTAGAAGATGAATCCGTAATAATCGCATTTGAAATCGCCATAAGTGCGAGTAAAACGCCATTTATTAACACAATGCTATAAAAACTCTCCAAAAAATCATATTTTAGCAATTTGCCAAATCTATGAAAAACACCATAATTAGAATAATTAGATGGATTGGTTTGATTCATACTAATTCCTTAAAAATATCTTCTAAATTTTTATCGCCGTATTTTGCTTTGAGATTCGCAAGCGAATCATAAGCCACAACTTCGCCATAGCGCAAAAAAATCGCACTACTTAAAATGCTCTCCACATCGCGCACAAGGTGCGTTGAGATGATAATAGATGCGTCTTTGTTGTAATTATCCAAAATTAAGCGAAAAATCAAATCCCGCGCCTTTGGGTCAACCCCCGCAATCGGCTCATCAAACATATAGATTTCCGCATCACGGCTTAAAATTAGGCAAAGTTGCACCTTTTCTTTTGTGCCTTTGGATAGCGATTTGAATCGCGAATCCAAATTTATATCCAACTCCCTAAATAACGCCAACGCACGAGCTTTATTAAAATCATCAAAAAAATCGCCAAAAAATTCTAATAACCTTGCAATGCTCCAAGATTGTGGCACGAAATTGCTATCTGGCAAAAATGCGACTTTGCCTTTGGATTCGACATTTAGATTTTGCCCTAAGATTCGCACTTCGCCGTTGTAATTATTCACCAAACCATTGATAATTTTTAGCATTGTCGTTTTGCCCGAGCCATTTGGTCCCAAAAGCCCGACAATTTCGCCTCTTTCAATTTTGAGATTGACATTATTTAGCGCATTTGTCGCGCCGTAATTCTTGCATAAATCGCGTATTTCTAGCACATAATCCATATTTTCCCCTAAAAATTAAAAGCGAAATTATAGCGCAATTTAACAATTTTTATATTATAATTGCAAATTTGTTTCAAAAAATTCAAAGGACGCAAATGCCCATTTTGCCAAAAGACAATCATTGTTGCGGGTGTAGTGCGTGTTTTAATGCTTGTCCGCACGATAGCATTGCGATGATTCGCGATTTTGAAGGATTTTATATCCCAAGCGTAAATCAAACCACTTGCACCGAATGCAAATCCTGTGAAATCGCCTGTCCCACTTTGCCTTTTCTAAACTTCGCACCATATAACGCTGTGGCAAAAAAATCGCAATTTCCACTAATGGCAATTAGCGCAAACACCATAGGGGGGGGGGGAATCGCTATTTAGATTCTAACGAATCTTGCGAATCTAATGATTCGTCATTACAAGATTCGCAACGCGAATCAAAGCAATCCAAACCTTATAATTCCCCCTCCCTTGCGGATGTGGATTCGCACAAATCTTCCCCCTCCCTTGCGGAGGGGGTTAAGGGGTGGGTAGATTCTCTCCCATTCCACTTCCACAAAAACTCCCCCAAAGATTCCCAAACCCTAGCGTTTTCGCCAAAACTCACACGATTTACCGAGCCAAAGGCATTTGCACTAAAAGCCAAAGATGACGCGTTGCGCCTAAATTCTAGCTCAGGCGGTGCGTTTAGCCTTATCGCGCAATATATCCTAAATCGCGGTGGCGTGGTGTTTGGCGCGAGTTTTGATGAAAATCTAAATGTCGTCCATAGATTTATCGAAAATCCCGCCGAGCTGGACATTCTCCGCCGTAGCAAATATGTCGAATCCTTTATCGGCGATACTTACAAACAAGCGCGAGATTTTCTAAAAGCAGGGCGAATCGTGCTTTTTAGTGGCGTGCAATGTCAGATTCACGCGCTAAACGCATTTTTACGCAAGCCTTATGCGAATCTACTCACAATCGAAGTGATTTGCAACTCCATTCCTAGCCCAAAAATTTGGGATATTTATAAAGAGAGTTTGCTTGAATCGAACGATGAAAAATTGATAGATTTTAATTTTCGGGGTAAAGATTTTGGCTGGGAGAGCGGGATTTTCGCCGCAAAAACAAAAACAAAAACAAAAACAATGCCCCACTATGAATCCGTATTTTTTAACGCATTTTTAAACCACACAATCACGCGCAAATCTTGCGGTAATTGCTACTCAAAGGGCTTTGTAAGCGGAGCAGATTTGACTTTGGGTGATTTTTGGGGGATTCGCGAGTATCACGCGGATTTTGTCGATGACAAAGGCGTTAGTTGTGTTTTGGCACACAATCAAAAGGCATTGGATATTTTAGATTCGATTCGCGAATTGGCGCATATCATTGCCACAACCGCGCCTATTATCACGCTTGGCAATCCCGCCTCGCTTCGTAGTAACGGCATTCACGCGAATCGCGACTCTATTTTGCGCGAAGTTATAAACGCCTATTCGCACACCAAAGACGCCAAAAAAGCAATGGCGATTTTAGCGCAATACGCACAAAATCCAAAAAGCATATTGCGCCACTATTACCGCGCTTTCAAAAACGACCCACTTCGCAAAACTATCTCAAACGCACTAAAAAGAGCGCGAAAGTGGCTTTTAAACCCAAAAAAAAGAAAGGATTAAAAAATGAAAAAAGTTAAAATCATCACATTTTGTAGCTCGCTAGATAACTACGGGCAGGTGCTTCAAGCCTACGCGTTGCAGAGATTTTTGCGGGATAATTATAAGGATTTAGACATTAAGCTAATCTATGCGCATCCATTTGGCGCAACGCCACAAGAATCACAGCAAAAAAGAACGCCTTTGCAGGTATTTTTGGCGCATTTTAAAACGGCTAGGCGATATTTTAACGCTTATATTTTATGTATTGATAAATACGATAAACGCGTAAAGCGCGACAAAATGGAGATTTTAAAAAAGGCATTGCGTGAGGTTTTGGCGCAATCAAAATTTGGCAAAGACTTTGACAATGAAATGCGCATCGATTTTTTCAACAAAGCCCGTGAATTTGAGCGATTCAAAAGAGAGCATATTGCGCTTACTAGCGAATCTTTGCAAGAATTTCGCACTTTCACGCCCAAAATGGAAGCAGATTGCTATATCGTGGGGAGCGACCAAGTGTGGAATGTGTGGTGTGGTGAGCATTTCACGCAATGGGCAGATTTCTACACACTAGAATTTTTGCCACAAAACCACAAATCACGCAAAATCGCTTATGCCGCAAGTATCGGCAAACCAAAGTTTAGTAGATGGGGCGAAAAGGCGTATTTTAAAAACGCGCTATCAAAATTTGATGCGATTTCATTGCGCGAATCGTGTAATATTGCGACTTTAAAAGAGATAGGTTTGCAAAGCGTTTGTGTGCCTGACCCAAGTCAGCTTCTCACCAAAGCCGATTATGAAAAGCTAATTGATTCAAGCATAAAAAATGGCGAGTTTGATTCAACTAAAAGCGATGGTAAGATTCGCAAGGACAGCATTTTTGTTTATATGCTAGGCAATGAAACGAGTATGGATAAAAATAGCGTTATGGCGTATTTGGAGGCGCAAAGTGGCGTGATTTACACAAATGCAAATGTGGATTTTAGTTGCAAATGGGACTATAAAAGCGACTTTGCGCCAACACCGCAGGAATGGTTAGCGTGTGTGAGAGATTGCAAGGTGCTAATCACAAATTCTTTTCACGGGTGCGCTTTCGCGCTTGTGATGGGGACGCCATTTGTCGCGCTCAAACTCGGAGGCGGTGCTAGTGCGATGAATACGCGATTTTTTCAACTACTAGAACTTTTTGGTTTGCAAAATCGCCTTGTGGATAATTTGAGCGATTTAGAGACACAAATAAAAACGCCCATAGACTTTGAATCCGTAAATCAAAAGCTAGATTCGTGGCGCAAAGTGGGCATAGAATTTTTGGAGCGAAATTTAAAAGATTTATAGCTATAATTACGCTTTAATTTTCACATTTTGGAGATTTTATGGCAAAACGCATTATGATTGCGCCTAGTATTTTGAGTGCGGATTTTGGGCGATTAGATGATGAGATTTCGGCGATAAATCAAAGCGATTGCGAGTTTTTGCATATCGATATAATGGATGGGCATTTTGTGCCAAATCTCACTTTTGGCTTGTGCGTGGCAGAAGCGATTGCCAAAAAAAGCAAAAAGCCCCTTGACATTCATCTAATGGTCCAAAATGCGGAGTTTTTCATCAACTATTTTGCCCCACTCAAACCCGCATTTATCAGCTTTCACGCCGAATCTGAACGGCACATAAATCGCACGATAAATCTCATCAAAAGCCACGACATAAAAGCCGGAGTCGTCCTAAACCCGCACACTTCGCAAGAATGCCTTGAATATATTTTGCGCTATGTGGATTTGGTGCTACTAATGAGCGTGAATCCGGGATTTGCCGCACAGAGCTTTATTTCGGGCGTTTTGGAGAAGGCAAAAAAGGTGCGAAAAATGATAGATTCGCAAAATCCGCGCTGTCTGCTTGAAATGGATGGCGGAATCTGCGATAAAAATATCGATTTAGTCAAAGATTCGGGCGTAGATTTGGTGGTAAGCGGGAGCTATATCTTTGGCAATGATGATTACCAAAAGGCGATAGATTCGCTTCGCTAGGGGCAAAGCGCATTCGCAGAATCTGCGCTAGATTTTGCGATTTTGAGGAATTTTCGCAATCTGCGTTAGATTCTGCGAGGGCATTTGATGATTTAATATTTTATTATTTTAAGCAAATTTTAAGTTTATATGTTTAAGATTCGCACTTTTTTAAATCTAAACTTAAAGGACTTCATTATGAAAAGGTTATTTTTTGCATTGCTATTTTTGGTAAGTTTCGCATTTGGCGCGGTGAATCTCAACACTGCAACTAAAAAAGAGCTAATGACACTTGATGGCATCGGCGACAAAAAGGCAGAGGAAATCATCAAATACCGCGAGAAAACGCCATTCACAAAGCCAGATGATTTAAAAAATATCAAAGGCATCGGCGATAAACTTTTTGATAAAATCAAAGATAAGGTTAAAGTGAAGTAGATTTAGGGGAATTTGGCTTTTTTTGATTTGTGATTGCCTAAATTTAGCATTTAAAAGTGCCTAAACCTATCATTAAATATTTTAAAAAATAGTTCGTGGCAAGCTATATTTTATGGATTGCTTCGGTCGCTTTGCTCCCTCGCAATGACGAATCGTAGGTAGATTCTGCATTTTTTTAGCGCAGATTCTGCGAATTGCACTAGATTCTGCGATTTATAAAAATTCGTGCGAGTCGCAGAATCTAGCGCACAATTTTCGTCATTGCGAGGCGCAGAATCTAATGGATTTTTTCGCTAGATTCTGCGAATTTTCGCAATAATTCCTCCCACTTCTCCATCACCACCTCTTTGCTAAATCGTTCCCCCACAAGCCTTTTGGCTTCGCCTCCAAATGCAATGCGCATAGATTCATCACTCATTAGCGCAATTAAGTGCTTTGAGTAAGCCTCCAAGTCATTATCGCTCACCAAATAGCCACTTTTATTATGCGTGATAATATCGCTAGGTCCTGTGGCGATGTCAAAAGCAATGCAAGGCAACGCATAGCTACTCGCCTCCGCCAAAACCATACCAAAGCCCTCAAAGTGCGAAGCCATCGCATAGATGCTTGCCCCCAAATATTCGCGCTCTATTTCTTTGGTAAATGGCTTTAAGATTATAGAATCTTGCAAGTTTAGGGATTTGATTTTGGATTCTAATTCGCTTTTTAGGGGACCATCGCCTACGATAATAAGTCGCCATTCTTTATCGGTGAATCCTTTGTCTTGTGCCACAATATGCCAAATATCAATCAACCGCAAAAAGCCTTTTTCGCTTGAAAATCGCCCTGCGCTTAGCACCACTTTTTGCGCAGAATCTGTGCTTTTTTGCGGGATTTGTGGCAAAAAGTTTGGGATTACAAAGACATTTTTATGATATTTTTGCCAGATAGAGAGTTCATTTTTGCTTAAAATGATAAGTGTGTCAAAGTTCTTAATCCGCTCATAATACTTCTCATCCACGCTAAATCCATTTTTGTGAAATGCGGTATGCGTAAGTTTCATATACGCCGTGTTTCGATTTTTTGCGATGGGGTAATAACTATGCCACGAATTATCGATGATGAAATCATAATTTTTTGTGCGGTTTGCAACTTCGGGCGCAAAACTTTATCGCTCAGCAACCATAAGATTTCGCGTGTTTTGGGCATTTGTTTATTTTGTGCTAAAAATTTGATTTTATAAAAAAAGACTATGAGCTTTCGCAGAATCTTGCTTTCTTTTTTTGGTGGATAGTCGTTTATAAATTGGATTTTTATGGATTTGTGAAGTGGATAGGATGGATTTTTGTGTGAGCGATTTATGCTAAGGATTTCTATGTGATTCCCCCCCCCCATTAATAAACGAATTTGCGAGGTTGCTAACCACTCGCTCTGCTCCGCCTGTGATGGTGATATCATCTGCAATTAAGAGAATTTTCATATTTGCTCCATTTTTATAATTTGTAGAATCTGTGCTTTTTTTGTATTAGATTCTGCGAATTTTGACTTTTTTGTGCTAGATTCTGCGATTTCATAAAAATTTGTGTGATTCGCAGAATCTGGTGTATTTAATCTTCGATATCTAACTTAATGTTTTTATCGCTTTTTTTGGGGGCGGGTTTCGCTGCGGGTTTCACTGCGGGTTTTGGCGCAGGTTTAACAGCAGGTTTTACCGCAGGTTTTGGCGCGGGCTTAACAGTAGGTTTTACAACAGGTTTTGGTTCTACTTTTGGTTCAGGTTTGATAGTCGCCTCAGGTTCGATTATCGGCTCTGGCACTTTTTCGCTAACCTTAATCATCGCCTTAAATTCATTTGCAATGTATTTATTTTTATACGCGCGGTTGTAATTGAGATACGGCGCAAAGTCCCCATTTCCCTGCGCTAGCGTGATTTCATAATTCTCACTTTTATCGCTTAAAAATGTGATTTTTTGTCGCCCTTCAAATGCGGTATTTGAGTTTTTAATAGTCAATTTCCCGCCTTCTTTTTGTGCCTCTGCGCGATTTTTGCCCTCAACTTTATGTGAAATAAATCTATCGCGGATATAGAAATTATTTGGGTGCTGGGTGTTGATATACCAAAACTGCGATTCCGCCTCTGGTGTGCGTTGCAGGTATTTTGCAAGGATATTTTTATCGCAAGTTTTGCAGTATAGCGCGTATTTTGCAATCAAAAACGCAGAATCTTCCCCATTTATGTCGTCCGTTTGCAGTTTCCCGCGCACCAAAAGGACGCTTTCTGGATTTGACTTTTCGTCTAATTTGTCATAAACCTCCAAATTATCATACACAAACTGCGTTTTGCCACTTTTCAAGCGGAGGTTGAAAATAAAGTCAAACAGCGTGATTTCGGTTGGTTCAAGCAAGTCGCCCTGCGTGATTTTGCGAGCATTTTGATAACTATCAATAATCTTATTTATCCCAAAATACGCCTTGATGCTAGTGCCTTTATCGCTTGTGAAATCCCGCAAATACACGATGATTTTGGAGTTTAGTCTATCGCTTGAAGTGCGCTTAAACTCTATCAATTTATCGGTTTGCAATCCTAACTCAATGCTGCCATAATTGCAATTTTTATTTATATCAATCACCCCTCCATCGCTATCTAACGCCTCGATATCGACTTTTAAGAGCGGATTGTGCTTGAAGTTTAATTTATCTTCGAGCTGCCCGTAATATGCGACTTTATTGCTCGTGCTTAAAATGTCCGTTTTCACGCGGAAATTCGCGGGGATTATGCTGATTTCTTTTGTGATTTCTGCGCTCGTGCAAGTGGGTTTTAGTGTGTCTGCCGAAGTGGCGCAATTTTTGTCGTTATTTGCGATGGCGAAGTTTAGTTTCAAATTCCCAAATGCTACGATTTTTGCGACAATATCCATCGAGGCATTTTGCAAATATCCGCCCTTAAAGCGCAATCTTAAATCATTTGGCGCGGAAATGCCCTCTATTGCGTCACTTGCGCAGTATTCTTTTTGCGTGAAACTTACATTATCAAGTGTCAAATTTTGATTAAATCCGCTATCGATTTCGCCCTCCGCCGTGAGTGCCACGCCACTTTTGAAGTTGATTTTGACATTCCCTGCTTTTACAACCAAATCATCGTTTGCAAAACTATAATCCATATCAAATTTCGCTGGGGTGGCGATGATTTTATTTGTAGTTTTTTCCTGCTTTGCGCCTTTGCAGGTGATTTGCGTTGTGTCACTTGAAGTGGGGAACTTCAAATCGATAATGCCGATGGTGTTTGTGGCACTTAAAGTAAATGATTTTTTAATATTTTTGCCATAATGATTTTTCACTTCGCAAACTAGCGTCAAATCCTCATCGCTCACATTTAGCGCAAACACCTCATTTACCGCATTTTTCGATGACTTTTTGCTCCACACGACTTTATCATAGGGCAAAAGTTCATTATAAATGCACTGCAAATCCCCGTAGCACGACTTTTTAAACTGCTCGTAGGCATTTTTTTCCACGAGTAAAAATTCATCATTGATATCCAAAAGTTCCTTTTTCGCGGGTTTTACAATGTCTAATTCCGCAGAATCTGCGGTAGATTCTGCGTTTTGCTCGGATTTTTTAGATTCTGCGAGTTTTTCGCTATTGAATGTCGAAAGCAAATCTTGCAAATTTTCATCTAACTCCGCGTTTAACTCCGCAGCGATGGGCGATTGCTGCTCGTCAGTTTGCGCGATTTGCGAGTCTTGCGTAGATTCTGCGATTTTGTCCGCAGAATCTGTTGCAGAATCTTGCGTAGATTCTGCGTTTTTCGCCAAAGTTTCGCTTTTCGCAGAATCTAGCGCATTTTGGGCGATTTTCATTTCAGATTCTGCGTTTTGCGTTGCAGAATCTTTTGCAGAATCTAATGTGCTTTTTTCCGCAGATTCTGCATTTTTCGCAGAATCTAGGGCGATTTTTTTGGCATTTTCTACTTCCAAATCCGCCAAATATTTTTCCACCACTTTTTTATCAAATGCTAATTTCGCAGGTTTGTCGCACGCACCGCCATTTTGCCCCTTAATTTTGGCACTTGGAAATATGTCTTTTATCGCGCGATTGTCGCTTGAAATAATCTTGCCACTTTCGATGAAAATGTCATAAGTGGGGATAATTTTCGCATTTGCAGAGGCGATTTTGAAACTTTTGCCATCAAATTTGCGATTATTAAAGGCAAGTAGATTTTCAAAGCATTCGCCTTCTTTCACGGAGCAAATCGCATTTTTATCGCTTGGTGCGTCAATTGAGGCATTTTTCACACGATAAAGTCGCTTTAAGATATAATTTTTATTTTTCAAATCAAGCGGATTTACCTCCGGTCCGCAAAAAACGCCACCATTAAAGTCGCTTAACTCGCTTCCATCCGGACTTAGCGCAATCACATCATCCACGCTTAATATTGTCTCCATTTCGCCACGCGAGGCAGGGGACTTTTGGTTAATCAAATCGATGAATTCCTTTTCATAAATCCCGCCATAAAAGGTATTTAGAACAACATTTGAGTTGCCACCCTCAGGCATAATTAGCATATTTGCGTTAAGTGCCGCGCCTCGCTGTAAAATGACATTACTTTTCGCATTTGTCCCCTCAATCATCTCAACGATGAATTTTTTAGCATTTTTTGTATTAAATCTAATGCCACTATCCACCACAAAATCCCCTGCTACGCGAAGCAAAACATTATCTTGTTTGATTGTAACAATGCGATTTTTTATAAGATTTTTGCCATTACTAATGGTAACTCCCTCAGTCAAAGCACCATTTTTATTCTCCACCATCGAGCAGTCAAGCACCTCATAGCGCACATCATCAATCTCAATGTCGCCCCCATTTATGCACGAATGATATTCGCTAAACGCGCTCCCATCGTCTTTTATAAACTTATGCTCCATCAAAGGCGGATTTTTGATATCAATCTCGCATTCATCTTGTTTGTCATCCTTAAAATCGCAAGTCCTAGCAAAAGCAAAAAGCAGTGTAAATCCCATCAGCAAGATACTTCTAAACATTTCTAAATCCCTTCAAATTTGAATTTCGCAAAAAATTTTATTAAATATCGTAAAAAGTTAAAATTGCATTAGATTCTGCGAAAAAAATGCGAATTATAATTTTTTAAGATTAGTTTTACTTTAAAATGCTAAAATTTCGCTTTCATTTTTACGAAAATTACAAAATTCAAGCGCATTTATCCTTATTTAGTGGAGATTCGGTTCGAATCTTTATCAAAGAATGCGCTAGTTTTAACTAAATATCAAAAGGAGAAATTATGGTAACAATGAAAGATTTGCTTGAATGCGGTGTGCATTTTGGGCATCAGACGCGTAAATGGAATCCAAAGATGAAAAAATTCATCTTCTGCTCTCGCAAAAATATCCACATAATCGATTTGCAAAAGACTTTGCGATATTTTCGCTATGTTTATAGTGTCGTGCGTGAGGCAAGTGCGGAGGGCAAAAGTATAATGTTTGTCGGCACAAAAAAGCAAGCAAGTGAGACGATTCGCGAGTATGCAAATAGCGTGGGAATGCCTTATGTGGATTATCGATGGCTTGGCGGAATGCTTACAAACTTTGGGACGATTAAAAAAAGTATTCGCCGTTTGGAGCTAATCGAAGAGATGGAATCTAGCGGACAAATCGAGCTTTTAACAAAAAAAGAAAAGTTAAGTTTGCTTCGCAAAAAAGAAAAATTAGAGCGATATTTGGGCGGTGTGCGCAATATGAAAAAGTTGCCTGATATGATTTTCATCATCGACATTGTGAGAGAACATATCGCAGTGGAGGAAGCGCACACACTTGGAATCAAAGTCATCGCGCCACTTGATACAAACTGCGACCCTGATAAAGTGGATTATCCAATCCCGGGAAATGATGATGCGATTCGCTCAATCCAGCTATTTTGCAAGGAAATCACAGAGGCAATAATCGAAGGACGCGAAACAAACAAAGATGAAGCGATTAGCGCGGATTCGAGTGATTATAGCGACAAAAATGACGAAAATTTCGAGGAAATGATGAACAAAATGGAAGCCGAATCTGATGAGTCTAACGAATCAAGCGAGGTGCGCTAATGGAAATCTCAGCATCACTTGTAAAAAAACTGCGCGATATGACAGACGCAGGAATGATGGACTGCAAAAAGGCGTTAGTCGAAGTCAAAGGCGACATTGAAAAGGCGGTGGAATATTTGCGCCAAAAAGGGCTATCCAAAGCCGCCAAAAAGGCAGATAGAGTTGCCGCCGAAGGCACAATCGCTTTGTTTGCCGAAAATGGACGCGCCATTATGGTAGAAATCAACAGCGAAACGGACTTTGTCGCAAAAAATGAAAACTTCAAAAATCTCTGCGCCAAAACGCTAGAACTAATCAACGCAAACAATATCAGCGACATAGATTCGCTAAACGCGCTAAAAGTAGATGGCGTCCCATTTGATGATTATCTCAAAGGTGAGATTGCAAAAATCGGCGAAAATATCGTAGTGCGCCGAATCGCGCTATTAGATTCGACGCCAAATACCATTGTAGGCGCGTATCTACACTCAAATAGCCGAATCGGCACGATTGTCGCGCTAAAATTTAAAAATGCCGAATCTAAAAGCAAACTCAAAGAATTAGTCAATAATCTTTGTATGCACGCAGCGGCGATGAAGCCAAAAATCATCAGTGGCGAGGGCTTTGATAGCGAATTTATCGCCAAAGAAAAAGCCGCGCTCATCGCTGAAATCAAAAAGGGCAATGAAGAGTTGCAAAGGCTTGGCAAAACGCTAAAAAATATCCCTGAATTTGTCAGCAAAAAAGAGCTGACGCCCTCCGTATTAAGCGCGAAAATCGAGGAATTTAAAGCAAAACTCCGCGAACAAAAAAAGCCCGAAAATATGCTTGATAAGATTGCAAATGGAATGATTGAGCGATTTATCGCTGATAACACTTTGCTTGACCAGCGTTTGAGCTTTTTGGGGCAGTATTTTGTGATGGATGACAAAAAAAGCATTGAGAAAATTTTAGAGGAAAAAAGTGCCGAGCTTGGCGACAAAATAGAGATTGTCGAATATGTGCGATTCGAGCTAGGCGAGGGCATTGAAAAAGTGGCAGGGGATTTTGCCAAAGAAGTTGCAGAGCAGATGAAATAGATTTGGGCTTTGAGTGCGTAAAAAAAGCGCGAATCTTTTGCAAATCTATACGAATCTAAACAGCAAATTTTATAAAAAGGCGGATTGTGGGCGAAGTTTTACTACAAGCACAAAATGTGGGACATAGCTTTGAATCGCAACTTTATGACAGCGTAAATCTCACAATGGAAACCGCCAAAACTATCGCCATTTTGGGCGTTAGTGGCTCTGGCAAATCCACGCTAATCAACAATCTCTCATCATTTTTAAAGCCAAAAAATGGGAGCGTTTTTATCGGTGGGAGCGATATTTACGCGCTTAAAGATAGCGAAATTTTGCGTCTGCGCCGAAATGTCATTGGCATAATTTTTCAATTTCACTATCTTTTTCGCGGGTTTAGTGCGCTTGAAAACCTGCAAGTGGCGTCAATTTTGGCAAATCAAGCGATTGATGAAAATCTGCTTGAATCCTTTGGCATAGCGCACATTTTAAAGCAACAAATCGGCGAACTTAGTGGCGGACAGCAACAGCGGCTTTCAATCGCGCGTGTGCTTACCAAAAAGCCACGCATAATCTTTGCCGATGAGCCCACAGGCAATTTGGATGCGGAGACTACGGGAAAAGTAATGGAAGTCGTTTTTGGCTATGTGAAGTCGCAGGGCGCGACAATGATTGTGGCGACACATAATTTGGAGCTGGCGAAAATGTGCGATAAAGTGTTTGAGCTGAAAAATTGCGCACTAGTTGAGAGCGCGATTTAGAATATGTCGTCATTGCAAGATTTTGCAAAGCAAAATCGTGGCAATCTAATTTGTAGATTCTGCGATTTTTGTGATAGATTCTGCGATTCGCAGAATTTATCACATTATTTTATCATTCTCGCACGAAGCGAAATATCTCAAAATTTCAAATAAATCAAATTTTTAAGAATTTTTTAATTTGATTCAAACTAAAATGCGGATTTTATTTTTTAGCAAAAGGCAAAATTTGAAATCAAATTATTTTGTAAAATCACATAAAACTTACAGAAACTCTCTTGGGGGGGGGGATTTACCCTTTATTTAACTGATTTTTTATCGTTTTTATCTCACAACACTCGCGCATTAAATTTTAAAAACTTATTTCGTTTTATCTTTGCTAGATTCTGCGATTCTCAGAATCTAGTGCAAAAACTCGCAACGATGATAATTTTTACCCACCCCCTAGCCCCCTTCCGCAAGGGAGGGGGAATTTTTGGATTCAACCTCCGCAAGGTATATGAAAATAGCGAAAACTTCGTTCGCAACAACAACAAAAACTTTGGATTGCCACGAAAATGCTACGCATTTTCTCGCAATGACGAGACAGAGTGCGATTCATTTCACAATGACGGAGATTCTGCGCCACACACCACTCACAAAGGACTTCAAATGATTACCTAAAATTATGATGAACGCAGAATCTGTGTGTGGATTTTCAGTCGGCGGTTAGGCAATGTTAGAAAACAAGATTAGCCCCAAAATCAAAACAAAAGGGGGCAAAAATTACATTTCAAAATTAACAAAAAGGAGACAGAAATGGACGAATTTGGCGGGGCATTAGTCCCATTTATCAAAGACAGCAAAAATTATCCGCTAACTTTACTTTATAGTTGCGATGATTTTCTTATCGTATCGGGCGAGGATAGGGATTATAGTGGATATATTAGTATAGGTATTCGTTGGCGCAAAAGCAGAAATGAAAATGACAATAAATCAAATCCGTTAGGATTCCCGCTTACGCGTGGCACGATAAAGTGTTGGTTTATAATGCCAGAGAACTTGGCACTTTGTCTTTTAGTTTGCATATAAGATAAAGCACTCGGCAATAATGACAAGTTGGATAAAGAAGCAATAAGCAGGGCTATACAAGAACTTGCAAAGCATACTAAATAACAAAGGGGACAAAATGAAAATGATTTTATTAAAAATACTAGCTTTGGTATTAGTAGCTTTTACATTTAGCGTGTGTGGAGTTAGCTGTGATAGCAGTGAAACAAAAGAAGCATTTGGTGGCAAAATCAAAGATGCCTTGCAAAAGAAATATCCAGAGGTTAAAGGCAAACTTGCAAATATGCAAATAACTTTTGATAATATTTCTACGATAAGCAAAGATAAAAAGGCAAAGAAAAACTCTTGCTCTGCCGATAAAATCCATCTTAAACTTGATACAGGCGACATTCTTACTTACAATAATGATGATTCGCGCTTTAAATTTGAAGTGAGAGAAAAAGAAAAAGGCGTGAGTGTAATCACTAGCATATCATCAAAAATAGATGACATTGATGATGATTTAAGGGCATATTATTCAGGCAAAGGTTTAATGATAGGTGGCGTCAAAAAGGGTGATTGCAACGGCGCATATAAAGATAAAAATAAAAATGGCTTTAATGTCAGTGGTAATTGTGTAAATGGTTTAAGAGATGGCATTTGGACTTGGACAAAAGAAGTAGAACAACGCAATACAATGGGTGCTGCGCTGGGTATGTTTTTGGGTGTAGGAGCACCAAAAGATACTATTACACAAACCATTACATATAAAAATGGCTTAATGAATGGCATTCGCAAAGTAGCCCAAAACGATGAATTGTTTTTAGTTGCAATATATAAAGATGACAAAAACAATGATATTGCTTTTAGTTTTGATACACATTTTAGCAAAAAAGATTGCGAAGAAGAAAATTGGGATATATTTGAAAAAGGGGATAAAAATGTTCTATATGACACAGATAAATGCCCTGCTGATTTTGGTAAATTTAACTATGTGGAGTTTGAAAATGGTGCTTTTGTATTAGGGCGAATGTATAAGGGTGATTTTTCAAATATCAAAGATGAAAAAGAGCTATTTGCAAAGCTAAATAGCCTAACGCCTGAATCTGAAGTGATAGTAAAGCAAAGGACACAGCCAAATGCAGAGATTTTGCCACAAAATAATATATCAAATGAGCATAGCGAAAATGACTTGCAATCTCCAAATACAGCAGAGCAAAATCAAGCTACGATAAATGCAAATTTGCAGGGCGAAGCACAAATCCACCTTGCACCAAACAATGAATTTGTAGCATTACGAAAATCTCCAAGTGGTGAAGTTATAACGCCTATCTACAAAAAGGATTTTGATAGTATTGTCTTGCAAAGATTGGGCAATGATGATTCTGGTTGGGCGCAAGTGCTGTATTTCCCGCCAAATGTAAGCGACAAGCAAAATGCGATAGTTGGCTATATACGAACTTCACAGATTGATAATAGTAGATAAATCAATATAAGGAGGTAAAAATACATAACTACGAATCGGCTGTCAGTGGCGTAATCAATGTAAGATAAATTTTTCAAAAAAAGGAGAAAAAATGAAAAAGATAAATGTAGGTATGGCGGTAGCAGTAATGGCGGTATTATTTAGTGGCTGTGGTAGTTCTGCGCCTAAATGTAGCGATGAAACGGGGCTAGAAGTTTTGAGCGGACTCGTAAAAGAGGCAATGTATCAGTCAAATAGAGAGTATTCTAGCAGTTATGGTGGCGGTGGAGCATATAATGCAGGATATGCAATGGCTGATAGAATGATAGCACAGGAAAACAATAAGCGATTAAAGGAGCAAATCGAAAACGCAGAATATGATTTTTCTGGTTTTTCTACCAAAAAAAGCGACAAAGAGAGCAAGTCGGCAGTTTGCCAAGCTGAATTAAGCATTATAATGGGTGATAAAGTAGATAGCAGAATCGTAGAATATTCTGTGCGATATTCAGATGATAAAAGCAAAATTTATGTTGATTTGACAGGGTTAAATTAGACATAAACTTTGGTGCTTTAATTTAACAGATTCGCTTATAGATTCTGCGATTCGCAGAATCTAGCAAAAAATCGTATAATTTCATATCGCAGAATCTAGCGCAAAAATTACCCACCCCCTAACCCCCTCCGCAAGGGAGGGGGAACAAAAGCGATTCAATACCGCAAGGGAGGAATGACAAGTTAATTTAAACTCCGTAAGAAAGGGGAGATAATGGAACTCTTAAATTACCTAAGCGATGGCAATGTCGCAAACTTTTTGCTTCTCATCTTGCGATTCAGCGGTATTGTCGCGTTTTTCCCATTTTTTGATTCGCGACTAATCCCTGTCAGCGTGAAAGGCGCGATGATTTTCTTTTTGGCACTTGTTTTTTACCCGCTATTGCCACCATTTGACACAAACATAACGATTTTGGAGTTTATCGTAGCGGGTTTGAGTGAGCTGCTCTTTGGCTTTATCGCGGCATTTTTCTTGCAAGTGGTGTTTAATGCAATCGCGTATGCAGGGGAGCTTTTGGGGTTTAGCATTGGTATGAGCGTGGGGAGCGCGTATGACCCTGTGAGTGGGGCGCAAAATCTCATCATCGCGCAGGTTTTAAGCCTTGTTGCGATTATGGTATTTTTGGCGTTAGATTTTCATCATATCGTTTTTTCGCTCATCGCAAATAGCCTAACTGCCACGCATTTGGGTGGTTTTGCGCTAAGTGAAAATATGCCTTTGTATGTGTTAAAGGCGGCAGGTGGGATTTTTGTGATTGGATTTACCATTGCGTTCCCTGTGGTTGGGATTATTTTATTAAGCGAAATTATTTTTGGTATGATTACGCGCACTCACCCGCAGTTCAACTTGCTAGTGGTGGGGCTTCCACTAAAAGTGGGCGTTGCCTTTGTGGTGCTGATAATCGCGCTCCCTGCGATGATGTTTCATTTTAGAGAAGAGATTTTGATGGCATTTAAGATTGTGGCAAGATTTATGGGACTTTAAAATGCGATTCATAGCACGAATCAAAAAAATTTCACAACCATTTCACAAATCTTTGCAAATATTTCACCGCCAAAAATAAAATTTAAAAGGAGAAAAGATGAAAAAATTGGCATTAGGTGCGCTTCTATGCGCAAGTGGGCTATTTGCTGGCGGTATGGATTTGGATGGGCTAATCACAGGCATCGACAATCAAAACAAAACCATTACAATTAACGGCGTGTTGGTGCAGGTTTTGCCACAGACAAAGATTAAGTTAGATGACTGTGGTATTTTTGGGACGGATTTGGCTGGCAAATTCGTGGATTTGAAGCAAGGCGCGTTTGTTGAAGCCGAAGTTTTCCCAAATATGGCAAGTGTGGCAGGGCAATACGCTACGCAAAATGCGGGGAGCGCGGGTGCGCCTGTGTATATTGCCGAAGAAATCGAGCTAAAATGCACTAAGAATCCCGCATATTAAATCACAAATCGCAGAATCTATTTAATAAACAAAGCAGATTCTGCGAATCGAATTTTTTTAGCACATTTTTTTAACTCTAATTTTTTTAGTCCATTTTTTCAACCCATTTTTTTTCAGTTTGCATTTGCTAAAATCCGCATTTTTATCAAGGGAACTAAAATATGGAAAAATATAAATTAGCGTGGTGTGAAATGTGCCAAATCGTGCGAAATTTTGTAAATTCGCAGAATCTCACAAACGCCTTAATTTATGGCATTTTGCTTTACGCAATCGCGCTTTTTGCCCTGCTTCGCGGGGATATTTATTATGCCGATGATTTTCAGCACAGCATTAGCGATGAAAGCAATGCAGGCGTGTTTAGTCGCTTTTTGATACCCTTTATGTTAAGCGAAGTGGCGACATTTGGCAAAGGCACGATGGATTTGTCCCCGCTACCGCAGATTTTTGGCGTTTGCTTTGTGGTGGCGTCAGCGATGATTTTGCTTTATCTTATTCGTGGCAAGTTTGATTTAATCGGCGTTTTGGCGAGTTTGCCACTTGGATTAAGTCCGCATTTTTTGCAAAATCTATCTTATAAGTTTGACGCGCTAACGATGGGGATGGCGTTATTTTTTGCGATTGTGCCATTTTTGTTTCAAAATCAAAGGCGCATTTTTTGCGCGATGAGCGTGGTTTGCCTACTTTTAATGCTTATGTCGTATCAAGCGGCAAATGGGGTTTATATCATTTTAAGTCTCTATTTCGCGCTATTTTCGCAGAATCTAAATTCAAAAAACTCGCAGAATCCGCAAAATCTCACGCATTCGCAGAATCTAAATTCAACAAATCCACCGAATCCGCCGAATCTCGCCCAAAAAGCGCAGTTTCTCGCCATCTGTGCGCTAAATCTACTCATCGCAACCGCCATTTACAAACTCGCGATTATGCGCCCTGTGAGCGAATACATCGTGGCATACACTTCGGATAGAATGCTCCCGCTAAATCTCGCGTTTGCACTCGGCGTGTGGGAGAATTTCGCCACTTATGCCACCACGATTTTTGGCGACTTAAAAAGCACGGCGTATATTTACTTAATCGCCCTAAACTGCGTGCTTTTCATCATAAATCGCAGAATCTGTGGCATTATTTTTCTCGCACTTGGATTTTTGGCAAGTTACGGACTTTATGTGCTTTTGGAAATACCGACATTTCACCCACGCGCATTTTACGGATTTAGCGCGTTTGTGGCGGTGATTTGTATCGCAAATGTGAGCGCAGAATCTAGCAAGATTCTGCGATTTTTCGCACTCGCAAGTGCCACAATCACCGCGTATTTTCTCATCAGCTTCGCAAATATTTACGGCAACGCGCTAAAAAAGCAAGATGAGTTTTTGGACTTTCGGGCGAACTTGCTTTTGAGCGATTTAGGTGCGAAAATCCCGCGTGGCGCGATGGTTGATTTACATATCCATATTGGAATGCACCCTGTGGCGGAGCGATTCAAGCAAAAATATGGCGAATTTTCGCATTTAATCCCGCGCCTTGCGGAGAATGATTGGTTTTTTCATTGGCGATTGCGCCACCTAAATGCGCCCTATGATTTTACAAATGCCGAAATGTGCGCGTTTTTAAAAGAGAAATTTGGCGTGGAGCTAATCGCTAAAAACGCCTACCACACGATAGAAAAGGCAAAGTCGTGCTTTATTGTAACGCTAAATTAGATGAAATCCGCAGAATCTGCGTGGATTTTATAAAGACGCCAAATTTTGCAAGGGCATTTTTATGGGGAATCGCCCTTTATGCAATCGCGTTATTTGCGCTACTTCGCGGGGATATTTATTATGCCGATGATTGGCTAAATAGCGTAAATGACGGATATTGGAATTGGAGCAGGTATTTTGCGACTTTTATGTTAAGCGAAGTGGCGACTTTTGGCAAGGGGACGATGGATTTATCCCCGCTACCGCAGATTTTTGGCGTTTGCTTTGTGGTGGCGTCAGCGATGATTTTGCTTTATCTTATTCGTGGCAAGTTTGATTTGCTTGGCGTTGTGGCGAGTTTGCCTTTGGGATTAAGTCCGCATTTTTTGCAGAATCTATCTTATAAGTTTGACGCGCTAACGATGGGGATGGCGTTATTTTTTGTAGTTTTGCCGTTTTTATTTCAAAATCAAAGGCGCATTTTTTGCGCTGTGAGCGTGGTTTGCCTACTTTTAATGCTAATGTCGTATCAAGCGGCAAATGCGACTTATATCATTTTAAGTCTTTATTTTGCGCTATTTTCGCAGAATCTAAATTTGAAAAATCCGCAGAATCTAAACTCAAAAAATCCGCAGAATCTCACGCATTCGCAGAATCTAAAAGATAGCGCGATATTTTTGGGCGTTTGTGCGATTAGTTTACTCATCGCAAGTTTGCTTTATGGACTTTTGATAAATGTAAGTTTGGGGATTGGCGATGCTTACACTTCGCACGAAATGCTCCCGCTAAATCTCGCGTTTGCGCTCGGCGTGTGGGAGAATTTTGCCACTTATGCCACCACGATTTTTGGCGACTTAAAAAGCACGGCGTATATTTACTTAATCGCCCTAAACTGCGTGCTTTTCATCATAAATCGCAGAATTTGCGGCGTTATTTTTCTCGCACTTGGATTTTTGGCAAGTTACGGACTTTATCTTGTGCTACAAAAACCGCTCTTTGAACCACGCGCATTTTACGGATTTAACGCGCTTGTGGCGATTATCACAATCGCAAATATTTCGCATTTTATTTCTGCCCCCCCCCATTTGCAAAAAATCACGCATTATATTTCTTGCATTGTGGCGGTAATCACGGCGTATTTTCTCATCAGCTTTGCAAATATTTACGGCAACGCGCTAAAAAAGCAAAGCGATTATTTTGCGTTTCGCGCGAATTTGATTGTGAGCGATTTAGGCAAAGTCATCTCGCCAAATACAAGTGCTATGGTGCATTTTCGCGCATTTGAGATAAATCACCCTGTGGCGGGGCGATTTAGGCAAAAATATGGCGCAATCACTCGCATAATCCCCGCCTTTAATATGCAGACGCATTTCGCGGAGGACTATCAATGGAGCGGTTTGTGCGAATTTGTGGATATGGCAAATGCAAAAGTTGTCATTCAAAACGCCTACCACAAAATCGAGCGCGTGAGAGTGTGCTACATTATCACGCTGAAATAGGGGAGATTCTGCGTTTTCACATATTTCGCAGAATCTTAAAAAACGCAGAATCTAGCGTATAGATTGCCACGAAGTCGCCCTTAAACGCGCGACTTCTCGCAATGACGGCGTGGGCGATTCGCACGAAAATCGCAGAATCTTAACGGCAAATCGCAGAATCTTGCACGAAAAACGCAGAATCTTAACGCAGATTCTGCGAAAAATCGCACTTTTATCGATAGATTTTTCGCAAATGCTCCATTTTGCTACTTGCATTTAGCAGTAGCATATCCGCCAAAATTAGCGCGAGTTGCGACTCCGCCACCACGCTCCCGCGAATCGCAATGCAAGGGTCGTGCCGTCCTTTGAGATTTAGCGTAACTTCGCGCCCATTTTTATCAATCGTCCTTTGTGGCTGAAAAATGCTTGGCGTGGGCTTAAAATGCACTTTGATTACAATCTCATCGCCATTGCTAATGCCACCCAAAATCCCGCCACTATGATTGCTGACAAATCCGCGCTCATCGATAAAATCATTGTTTTGGCTACCCAACAGCGCACTAGATTCGATACCACTGCCGATTTCTACCGCTTTTACGCCATTTAACCCAATCATCATCGCACCTATTGCCGAATCCAACTTATAATAAAGCGGTTCGCCAAGCCCTTTTGGCACATTTTGCGCTGAAATTAGCGCAACGCCACCAATGCTGTCGTGATTTTCCCGCGCAGATTCAATCGCCTTTTTTTGCGCATTTTCTACGCTTGAATCCAAACTAAAAATCTCGCTTTGTTTGGCGTCCTCCCACGAAATTTTTTGCGCTAAAATCCCGCCGATTC
Organism: Helicobacter sp. 23-1044; assembly: GCF_053654695.1. Lineage (NCBI taxonomy): Bacteria > Pseudomonadati > Campylobacterota > Epsilonproteobacteria > Campylobacterales > Helicobacteraceae > Helicobacter > Helicobacter sp. 23-1044. The sequence goes on along the minus strand of NZ_JBSIUQ010000005.1, from coordinate 47,737 downwards.
CAAAAATCCCGCTTTTAGTAATAACGCCAAATTCACGCAATAGCATTTTAGCAAACGCCCCAGCAGCCACGCGCACCACGCTCTCCCTTGCACTACTACGCCCACCACCGCGATAATCGCGCACTTCGTATTTGTGGTAGTATGTGAAATCAGCGTGGCTGGGGCGAAAAATGTCCTTTATATTTTCATAATCCTTGCTTTTGGTATTTTGATTTGCCACAATTAGCGCAAGTGGCGCACCTGTGGTGAATCCATCAAATTCACCACTTAAAATCTCTGCGCAATCCGCTTCTTTGCGTTGCGTAGAGTAGAGATTTTGCCCACCCTTACGCCGATTTAGCTCACTTTGCAATAAATCCAAATCGACTTTTAGTCCCGCAGGCAATCCGTCAATCACGCACCCAATGGCGCGTCCGTGCGATTCGCCAAATGTGGTTACGCGAAGGCGCACTCCAAAGGTATTCATTTCGCTCCCCTTTGCTTTATGCGATTATAAGCGATCTTGGCGCATTCTTGTTCTGCCTCTTTTTTGCTTTTGCCTGTGGCTTTGGCAAATTCCTGCGCGTTTATTAGCACTCGCATTGTGAATTTTTTGTTGTGGTCTGGTCCTTTTGAAGCAATCAAATCATATTCGGGCAAATCCCCGCAAATCGCCTGTGTCAGCTCTTGCAAAGCGGTTTTGTAATCCACAAAGAGATTTTCCAACTCCACGCCCTTATATTCGCCCTCCAAAAGTGCTAACGCCACGCCACGCGCACTCTCCAACCCTCCATCAAGGTAAATCGCGCCGATTAACGCTTCAAAGGCGTCTGACAAAATCGATGGCTTTTTGCGCCCCTTGTTGCGCGACTCCGAGTGCGAGATAAAGAGATATGTGCCTAAATTTATGCGGTTTGCGAGATTTGCGAAACTATTTTCATTCACTATCGCCGCACGAATGCGCGTCAAATCGCCCTCGTTGCACCGCACCAAGCTTTTGAATGCGTATTCGCCGATGATTAAGTCCATCACCGCATCGCCCAAAAACTCCAACCGCTCGTTATTTGTGCGCTTATCAAAGCTCTTGTGAGTGAGTGCTAGGCGCAGTAAATTTTCATCTTTGAAGTGATATTTGATTGCCTTTTGCAGGGCGAAAATGTCGCCTTGCGTGTGGGGATTTTTTAAGTTTTGAGACGCAGAATCTAATGTGTGCTTTGGCGCAGAATCTGTGATTTTTGATTGATTCGCAGAATCTATATTTTGTCCCCCCTCCCTTGCAAGTGGGGACTTGTTTGAATCTTCCCCCTCCCTTGCGGAGGGGGTTAGGGGGTGGGTTTTTTTTGCATTAGATTCAGCAATTTTCTGCGTTTTTTTCGTCATTGCGAGATTTTGCATAGCAAAATCGTGGCAATCCATATTATTATTTTTTTGGATTGCTTCGGCACTTCGTGCCTCGCAATGACAAAGTGAAGTAGATTCTGCGCTTTTTGCGTGAATCGCAGAATCTCGTATTTCATTCGCAGAATCTGCGATAAAATCGCCGTTTTTTCGTTTAGATTCTGCGTTCGCAGAATCTACCCACCCCCTTAATCCCCCGCGCGCATTTGGGAGGGGGAGAGATTGAGATTTATCCTCTCGCATTTGGGATATGGGATTTTTAGATTCTGCGATTTTTTTGCGATTCGCAGAATCTTTTTTGTTTTTTTTGAGATTCTTCGCTACGCTATCGCTTCGCTCAATATGACAATTTGAAGTGCAATTCGTAGAATCTTTTGCCAAATCCACCCTTTTTTTGTCTATTTTGCTTGTTTTGCCCATTCTCATAGCGTGTCCTTAATGTGAATCCCTTTGAATTTTTCTGCTTCGATTTTGGCGATTTTGTCGCATTCTTCATTTTGCGGATGTCCGCTGTGCCCCTTTACCCAAGTGGTTTTGACAGCGTGAATGCGCGAGTATGAGATGTATTCGCGCCACAAATCGGGGTTTTTGACTTCTTTGAAATCCTTTGCAATCCACTTTTTTAGCCACAGATTTATGCCATCGCACACATATTTTGAGTCGCTGACAATCTCCACTTCGCAGGGCTCTTTGAGTGCTTTTAGTCCTTCGATTACCGCTCGTAGCTCCATTTGATTATTCGTAGTGTTTGCTTTGCCGCCGCTGATGGTTTTTTGCGCGCCATTGTAGTCTAAAATCGCGCACCACCCGCCAGCACCGGGATTTTCTAAACACGCCCCATCGCAAAAAATTATTACTTTTTTCATCGCTCAATTATCTCCAAAATTACCGACATTTCGCCTATTTCAGCGCAGTTTTGGCATCTATGTGATTCAAAGGGGAAGACAGCTTGGCAAGAAGTGCATTTGTATTTGAAACTCAAATCCGCCCTTTTGTGCGAGTGTTTGCGTAAGATTCGCAATGCTTCTAGCTCGAAAATCTCGCACTCTACGCCATCATCGATAATCCCCTTTGCGCGATAAATATCGGCGATTTGCTTATTTGCATTTATCGCCCCGCTTTTGCTTGGCACTCGCCACAGCAAATCGATGAAATTATGCAAATTTTGCTCTGCATTTATAATCTCCCAAAACCGCCCTTCATTGTGTTGCAAAAAGTATTGCAAGGCGAGCTTTTTTGCGCCATCGTTCATCACCCGCAGAATCTCGCCTTCGCGCACGGCAGAGCTCATCAAGCTATCATTTATCAAAACTAGCATTTTTATGCAAGTCCTTGTCTTTTGCAGGGACTTTTCGCCCTTAATCTCTTCGATACAGCTCACCACTTCAAGCGCATTTGCGTATTCGCCAAGCGTCTCATAGGTTTGCATTAGAAGCGAAAGGGCGTTTGCGTTGCGTGGATTGTGTTTTAGGATTTCGATAAAAATATCTTTGGCGCGTTGCATAAATCCTGCCCTGTAATACGCCACTCCAAGCAATTCAAACACTTCGATTTTATCCTTCAAATCGCTAATCTTATCCAAAATCGCCAAATAGATTTTTATCGCGTCATCAAAATTGCCACTTTTGATGTAGATTTGCGCGATTAAGATTAGCGTTTGGTGCGGGACTTTGGATAGATTCAGGGCATTATTTAGATTGCTATCAATCTCATAAAAGTTAAAATTTTCGGCGAAATTTTTGAGTGCGTCCGCCTTTTCTTTTTGCTTGAATCGATTGCGCGTGTAGTCTGCAACCGCCACTAGCACGATGATAGAGACGATTATGATAATGCTAAAAAGCGGGTCTTTGTAGAAATCTACGAAAAATGAAATGAATTTATCCAAAGGTCACCTTTAAAATTTAGATTCTGCGAAATTATTACGCCGTCATTGCGAGAAGTCGGCACGACTTCGTGGCAATCCAAACAAAATTGTCATTCTGAGCGAAGCACTTGTGCGAAGCGAAGAATCTCTTTTTAGATTCTGCGATTTTCGCGTGAATCGCAGAATCTGCGAGATTTTCGCCGTTTTTTAAATTAGATTCGTTAGTTTCTTTTCGCAAAAAGGGCTGCACCCCGCTCCCGCTCCCCCCGACTATTAAATTGTGTCCCCAAAAGCTGCCGCTTTTTCGCTTTTAGGGGGAGAGCCTCGCTTATCCGCTTCTAGCAAAAAATCGGCGGTTGCACTACTGCAACCTTGAATCCGATTTTTTGCACCACGAAGCGGGCGAGATTTGGGTGCTTCGCACGAATTATTTTTATCATTTTTGCTATCGCAAAAAATTGTGGATGGTTGCTTCACTGCGTTCGCAAATTCTGCGAATTGCCACGATTCTACATTCGCAGAATCTCGCAATGACGAAAGTCGCACTAGATTCTGCGATTTTTGTGTTTTTTTCAATAGATTCTGCGAATCGCAGAATCTCAATCGAAGTATTTTGCGGTATGGCTTTCGTAGTTTTTGGTAAATCGACACAAGGATAGCGGACTTTTGCGTCCGTGCCTTGTGGCGATTCGCCAAATCTGCGAAATTGCATACCCAAAGACAAATTGCCAAATCGCGCCGCTTACCGATTTTTTATCGCATCTAGCGCGTCCTTATAATTCGGCTCATTTGTAATCTCTTCGCAAATCTCTTTATAAATTATTTTCCCACTCTCATCCACCACGAAAACCGCACGCGCCAAAAGTCCGCTCAAAGGCGAATCATCAATCAAAACGCCATATTTTTCGCCAAACTCTTTTGCACGATAATCGCTTAACGCTTTGACATTTTTAATGCCCTCCACAGAGCAAAATCGCCCCTGCGCAAAAGGCAAATCCATAGAAATCACAAAAACTTCGACATTTGGGAGATTTGTCGCTTCGGTGTTGAAACGCTTCGTTTGCACTTGACACACGGGCGTATCAAGGCTTGGGACGACATTTAGGACTTGAATCTTATCCTTTTTGCCACCCACAAGCACATAACCCAAATCATTGCCTTTTAGCTTCACACTTGGGGCAAAATCGCCGACTTTCACTTCATCGCCCACGAGTTTTACGGGGCTTCCTTTTAATTTGACATTCATCATATTATCCTTTTATCAAAAATATTTTACAATTCCGTTTTTGGAATCGCGAAATTATAATTTAAATTTCGCATTTTTACGCTTAAAAGGGGGCAAATTTTTGGCAAGAATCACAAAAAAGAAACGCTACATTTTGGATACTTCAATCATTTTGGATGACATTGCGAATCTATCATTTATATCGCAAGGTGGGGAAAATGAAGTCTATATCTCTGAAATCGTGCTGTATGAATTGGATAAGAAAAAAGATTTGCAAAATGAGTTAGGATATTTTAGTAGGGAGTTTTTTCGTGCGCTCAATTCAAGTGCGACAGAAATCGCCAAAGGGCGCACCAAAAACGGCGATAATATTTATAAGATTCGCTTCAAAGACGCGGAGTTCGATATTTTTATCATTTATCGAAGTGCGTATAAAACGCAAAATTTGGAGTATTCGCTAAATGATAGCCGAATCTTAGAGGTTGCAAAGGATTATGATTTTATTTTGCTGACAAATGACATCGCATTAAAGATTCGCGCCATTTCGCAGGGTGTGCGCGCTGAATCTATGTTTCGCAATATGGTAGAAAATCCTAGCGATATAAATTTTGCCTTTGCGTTTAATTTGCATAAGGATTCATCGCCCGAATCTTTATCGCAAAATGTGGATTTTAAAAAGCTAAAAGATTGGAGCATAATTGAGCTTTTGGAGCAGGACAATACGGATTCATCGCTTTATCTCACAGGCAAAAAGAAGTTTGGCTTTAAAATCGATGGGCAGTTTTGCGAACAAAATTTAGACGCCATAATCGAAGAAAACGCGCCCTACATTCGCCCCATAAATTTGGAGCAAAAGCTACTTTACGCAATGCTAATCCACCCAAAAAACAAAGTCAGCATTATCACAGGCAGCACAGGCAGTGGCAAAACGCTAATCTCGCTTCAAGCAGGGCTTACGCTTGTCAAAAACGGCGCAGTTGAGGGCATAATCTATATGCGAAACACAATCACATCAAATGACAAAGAGGCAGAGTTAGGCTTTCGCAAGGGCGATGAGAGCCAAAAACTCAGCTACTTTATGTATCCGCTTTATAGCGCGATAAATTTCACCATCGACAAACTCCAAGAAAGCTCACTTGCCAAAAAAATCGAATATAGTGGCGATGTGAATACTATCGAAAAAAAGGACGCAACGGAGTATTTCATCAAAAAGCACAATATCGAAGTGATGGACATCGCACACGCGCGGGGTGTGAGTATCGCGCGAAAATTTGTCATCTTTGATGAAGCGCAAAATGCCTCCGATGCGACAATCAAACTCATAGGCACACGAATCGCACAGGATTGCAAAATCGCATTTTTGGGCGATTGGAAGCAAATTGACCATCCATATCTAAGCAAATTTCGCAATGGCGCAGTTACGCTACTCCAAAAGGCGCAAAATAGTGACTTTTTAAGCGGGATTCAGCTAAAAAATACGATTCGTAGCCCAATCGCCGAGTGGTTTGAGGAAAATATGTGAGAATTGCAACAAACGAATCGTCATTGCGAGGGCTTTTTTTGAAAAGCCCGAAGCAATCCAAATATTATCGCAAATCCCCAAAATTTTCACATTTTTTGCTAAAATTCGCATAAACACACCCAAAGGACGCCAATGTTTCACATTTGCCTTTGTGCCAACGAACCTTACGCCAAATACACCGCTGTGCTTATTTCTAGCATTGTGAAAAGCACGGATTGCACAAAATCTTTTAGCGATTTATTTGCGCCACGAGAGAGAGAGAGAGAGAGAGAGTAATCCGCGTGAAATAGGCACTTTTGCGCCCCAAATCACATTAGAAAGCGCATTAGATTCTTATCCAAAGCAAAATTTTGAGCGTTTGAGCAAATCCCAAAAGCGCGAAGGCTACATTTTTCACATTTTTAGCGATTATTTTAGCGTAGATTCGCGCACCAAATTCGCCTCCCTTGCGCAAAAATTAAGCCAAATCTATCCTTGTGAGATTCATATTCATATCTGCGAATCTGCGCTTTTTAGCGGACTGCCCACGCTAAATGGCAATTATTTGACATATTTTCGCTTTTTTATCCCGCGCTTTATGCCAAAGGATTGCAAAGTTTGCTTGTATTTGGATATTGATATGCTTGTGGTGGGCGATTTGCGCGGACTTTGGACGCTTAAAATGGGCGAATCGATTGTGGGCGTAGTAAAAGATTATATTTTAAATAATGCTATAAAAAAACGCCCCGCATTGCTACCTAAAACTACGGATTTGCCTAACATAAGATTTACAGGGTTACATTTTAATGCTGGATTTATGCTGATAAATTTAGAGGCTTGGGAGCGTGAAAACATTACGAAAAAATGCTTTGAAGTGATGAAAAATTATCATTTGGATATGCACGACCAAGATACACTAAATGCGGTGATTGTCGAACAAAATCGCCTAAAATTACCTTTTGCGTTTAATTGCCTACCACGCGCCTTTTTACAAAGTATTTGCAATGATGAATCGCAACATTTTAAGTTTGACTACACGCGCGAATCTATGAATTTATCACTAAAAAATCCTATGATTTTGCACTTTGCGGGGGAGTATAAGTCGTGGAGCAATGCGCGGATTATGAATCAAAATGGGCGAATTTTAAGCGATTTGTGGTGGGAAGTGGCGTTAAATACGCCAAATTTTGATGAGATTTTGCGCGTGGATTTGGCAAATCTAAATGCGAGTAAGATTTATGAAACGCGCGTAGCGGTGTATTTGCTAGGATTTACGCGAAATTTTTGGGGATTTTTTGCCCTGCCTTTTGTGGCACAAAAAATCTTTGGCAACAATGCGCGTGAAGTTTTGACAACGCACAAGTTGCAAGATTCGCGCTCTTTAAATCCGCGTGATTATAATTTTGCCTTTGAGATTTTTGCACTCGCGCAAAAGTCGTGGCACAGGCGTAAAAAGGGCGATTTGCTAATTTTGCCATTTAAGGCGATGAAGCTAAAATACCGCCACAAACGCTACGGAATTGCAAATATTTTGTAGATTCTGCGAATCTGCGCGAATCTAGCTTTTAGATTCACGCGACGCAAATCCATAATAGATTCAGCGCACAAATCCGCTATATCCATAAATTTTTACTAAGTTGGGATTATGAAAGACGAAGCAAAGACGCGCATAAATATCGATGAGTTGCTACAATCCTGCGGATTTGTCCTGCAAGATAAAGCAGAATTTAACCGCCTTGCCAAAGCGCAAGGACAGGACATTTCAGCCGTTGCCGTGCGTGAATTTACAATGAGCGATGGTAGCGAGGCGGATTATCTACTTTTCATCGATGGCAAGGCGTGCGGTGTCATCGAGGCAAAAAGAGAGGGCAAACCCACAAGTGGCGCACACGCGCAAAGCAAGCACTACGCCACGCATTTACCGACAAATCTAAAAGCGTGGGCAAATCCCCTGCCGTTTTTGTATGAGAGCAATGGAGGCGAGATATTTTTCACCGATTTGCGCGAATCACACACGCAGGCAAAAAGAGCAAGGCGCGTTTTTGCCTTTCACACGCCAAAATCCCTGCTTGATAAACTCCAATCCAAAAGCACTCTGCGACAAAATCTAACCACACTCCCACAAATCCCGCTAGATTCTACGCATTTGCGCCCCTGTCAAGCAGAGGCTATCACCGCGCTTGAAAACTCCCTTGCGCTCAACAAACCCCGCGCACTTATCCAAATGGCAACGGGTGCGGGCAAGACATTCACCGCGTGTAATTTCATAAGCCGACTTTTTATCCACGCCCACGCTAAACGCATTCTCTTTCTTGTGGATAGAAACAATCTCGGCGAACAAGCAAAAAAAGAATTTGATAATTTCCGCATTCAAAATCGCAAATTTAGCGAAATCTACATTACAAACCACCTGCAAACAAACCACATTGACAAGGATTCAAAGCTAGTCATCACCACGATTCAGCGGCTTTATTCTTTACTAAAAGGCGAGGCAGAGTTTGATAGCAGCAACGAAGAGCATTCAGCATTTGATTCGCACACCGCACAGCACACACCGCCAAAAGAGCTAAAATACAATCCCGCTTTCCCCATAGATTTTTTTGACTTTATCATCGTAGATGAGTGCCATAGAAGCATTTATGGCGAATGGCGACAAGTGCTAGAATACTTTGATGCCTTTATCATCGGGCTTTCTGCCACGCCTAGCAAACACACGCTAGGATTTTTCGCGCAAAATATGGTAAGCGAATATCCGCTTGAAAAAAGCATAATCGATGGCGTAAATGTGGGCTTTGAGATTTTTCGCATAGCCACAAAAATCAGCGAGAAAGGCGGGGTTATTCAAGCAAGTGATGGGCATTTTGCCGTGCCAAAGCGCGACAAACGCACAAGAAAACTCATCTATGAAAGCATAGATGAGGATTTGGAGTATAAAAAAGCGGATTTAGATAGAAGCGTAGTCGCGCTAAATCAAATCCGCACCATTTTAGAATGCTATAAAAACTCCGTATTTACGCAACTTTTCCCCAAGAGAGCCAATACTTCTGCAAATAATGAAGCGTGGATTCCAAAGACGCTGATTTTTGCCAAAGATGACGCACACGCCGAAGAGATAGTCCGCGCCGCAAGAGAAGTCTTTAACGGCGATAATGACTTTTGCCAAAAAATCACTTACAACATAGGCAAACAAAGCCCAAAAGAGCTGATTGCCGAGTTTCGCACAAGTCCAAAGTTTCGCATAGCCGTAACGGTCGATATGATAGCCACAGGCACAGACATAAAGCCCCTAGAAGTGCTTATCTTTATGCGCGATGTCAAATCCAAGCTCTACTATGAGCAAATGCTAGGGCGTGGTGTGCGCACGGTGCATAAAGATAGCTTAAAAGAAGTTACACCAAATGCAAATGGCAAAAATCATTTCTTTGTCATTGACGCGGTGGGCGTTACAGAGAGTCTCAAAACCATTTCTTCACCCTTAGAGCGCAAAAAGGGCGTGAGCTTTAAAAAATTGCTAGAATCTGTCGCAATGGGCGCAAATGATGAGGACACCATATCTAGCCTAGCCAATCGCCTAGCAAAACTTGCGCTAAACGCCACGCCACAAGACAATGAACTAGCAAGAAATTTAAGTGCGATAAATGATAAAAAAGGCAAAGATTTGCGCGAATTAGCGCGGGATTTGAGCGAGTGCATTGATAGTGATTTTTGTGCGGATAAAAGCGAGGCGCAGATAGAATCTGTCCGCGACTCCGCGCTTATGCCTTTTAACAACTCGCTTTTGCGCCAACATTTGCTTGAAATGGCGAGTAAAAACTTTATCTACATTGATGATATAAGCATAGATGAGGTCATCACAGGCGGATTTTCAACTGACAACGCGCTTAAACAAATCCAAAATTTCAAAGATTTCATTGAAACGCACAAAGACGAGCTAGAAGCCCTGCAAATCATCTACACGCAAAGCTATGCCAAAAGGCATTTGACGCGAAATCTCATAAACGAGCTACACGAAAAGCTAAGATTCGCAGGGCTAGAGATTGTAAATCTATGGAATGCCTACGCACTCACGCAAAAAGGGCGCGTAAAGCCACTAAAAAATCAAGATTCAAGCCAAAATTCAAGTGTGGCAAAGCTTACAAATCTCATTCAGCTTGTGCGATTTGAGCTAGGATTTGATAGTGAGTTGCGCGATTTTGGTGGTGTGGCAAACTCACGCTTTGAGCTATGGAAAGGCAGACAAATCAAAAAGGGCATAGATTTTAGCGCGGAGCAACTAGAATTTCTAACACACATAAAAGACTATATTATCGCAAATGCTTATTTAGCAAACGATGATTTGCAAGGGCTAAATGACGCTTGTGGCGATACAAACGGAGTCTTTGTCGCAAAAGCCCTTTTTGGCGAATCTTTCGCCCCATTGCTAGAGGAGCTAAATTTGGCAATTATTGCGGGATTAAAGGCGAGTTAGATTTGCTTATTTGTGAGATTTGGCAAAACAAAACCATAGCAAAGTTTAGCACTCAAAATCTCATAAAATGCAAAATCCAACCCTTGTCAAAGCAACTCATTTTTGATATACTTTTGTCGATACTTTTGCCACTCTTGCCAAGCAAAATTGCGATAAGCAAAACTTGCGACACAAAAGCCAAAAGTAAAAAATAAAACGGAGAATCCAAATGCAAACCCTACAAACCAGCGTAAAAAAATGGGGCAACTCCCTTGCTATCCGTTTGCCAAGCGCAATAATAGAAAATCTAAAACTAAATGAAAGCACCCCGCTAGACATAAAAGTCTCAAAAAACAAAATCATTTTAAGCAAAAAAGATGAGCTATCCCACCTTTTAAGCAAAATCGATGAAAACAACCTCCATACCGATGATTTTGCCAAAGCGCGTGGCAAAGAATGGTAAGAAAAGCGAGGCAAAATGGCAAAAACACCGCGCAATAAAAAATCATACACTCCAAATCGTGGCGATATTATATGGCTAGATTTTGACCCACAAAGCGGACACGAGCCAAAAAGTAAAAATAAAAATGTGGGAGTGCGCCCAGCCCTAGTCCTAAGCCCGCAAGAATACAACGCAAAAAGCGGGCTTTGCTTAGCTATGCCAATCACTAGCAAAGCCAAAGGCTACCCATTTGAAATCCCTCTCAAAAGCAAAAAGATTAGTGGCGTAGTATTAAGCGACCATATAAAAAGCCTAGATTTTAGAGCAAGAGAAGCGAGATTTTGCGACACAATCGATTCTGCCACGCTAGAATCTGCCCTACACAAATTATCCCTTTTGGTGTTTGAATGATATATCATTACTGATGAGCTAAATTTCGCACTCATAGTGTGATTAAAGGCGAGTTAGATTAAATTTTTTGATAGATTGTATTAAGAGAAGTTGTGTATAATTGCGATATAAAACTAGGATTGTTAAGGGGACGATATGGATACCTATGCTAGTCTTATGGGATTGGCTACTAACTTTTATAAAAGCAAGAAAAATGCAGTAGAATTGATATTGCGTGAAGCTATATCTAACGCCATTCACGCTTGTATTTTAGAATATAAGCGTGAAAATCAGGGATATTTACCTGAAATTTCCGTTCACATAAATTCGCAAAATAATAGCATTAAAATTATAGATAATGGAATAGGTTTTTCAGAATCTGATAAGAAAATCTTTTTTGATATAGCACAATCAAACTCACTAAAACAAGAAAATAGTTTGCCAAGCAAGGGTTTAGGCAGATTAGTATTTGTCTATTTTGGTAAAAATATATCTTTTAGCACTGTGCACAATAAACAATCTTTTTCCTTTATGTATCCGCCCGAGATTGATTTATTTACGACAATTAACGAGCAACCACAAAATACAAACAACCCCAATGGCACAACTTTAAATTTAAATGTCGATGAAAATTATATGGAAACTTTTATAAAAAAGTTTAAAGTTATTGATGATTTTGAGGAATGGATTTTGGATAATTTTGCGTTTTTGCTCTATGATTTTAATGATTTAAAAATTCACATTGATATAGATAATAATGCGAAAAACATAGAAATTTCTAAAATTGGCAAAAAAGAATTTTCTATACAAATAAATAACCAACAATACAATTTAGAAATTCTTATTGTAGATTCTAATACAAACTTGGATATAAAATTAGTTGCCCATAAACTTCTCATTGACAAAAAGGTAAAATATGATAGAACAATTAAAGGGTTAAAGAGAAAGGTTTATATAGCTTCACCATTATTAGATGATAGAATCACGCCCGATGGATTAAATGCAGAAATAGAGGATATTAAACAAGATTTAGAACAAGAAATAACAAAAATTTTGGACATTGAATTTGCAGAGCTCATATCAAAGCAAAGAGAAGAATCACGCAATAATTTAAGCAATACTAAAAACGAACTTCCATTTTTGGCTGAATTTATGCCCAGCTTTGATTCGATTACAGGATATAAGATTCAGCATAAAAGGGATTTTATCCAAGATGCAATAAAAGAAAAAGCAGATTTGGAGCAAAAATTTTGGGAATCAAATGATAGTCAGCTAGACACTAGATTACAAAAATCCGCTTTATATCTCTATGTCAAACACAGAGAAAGAGTTTTGGCTTTGTTAGAAAAAATGATGGGAGATTCTAGCTTTAAAGAAGATGACTTTCATCAACTACTAACAGATAGAAAATGCGAAAACTTAGAAGTGGCAAACCACAATTTATGGCTATTAGATGATAAATTTTCATATTTTTTTGAAGCTCATAATGCACAAAGTGGCGAATCTAATGTAGATATTGAATTTTATCTAAATCCATTTATCAATGATGAGGGTGAGCCAACACATATTGTTTTAGTGGAATTAAAGCGATTAACAAAAGCACATAATGCTGGGGAAATGATAGAACAACTTAAAAAATATGCTACCAAAATTTACAAAAATGCTAAAACCAAAGGTGGAGTAAATATACAAGTAGAAAAGTGTCAATTTTTTGGTTATATCATCGCAGATATTAACGACATTAAAAAAGAGGAAAATTCGCAAGATGAAGGTAAATTTAAACTTATACCATACACAGAATCTAGTTTTGAGGGTATTGTATCCTTTATGTCTCCAAAAGGTAGTAGAATCCCACTAGATATTACTTTGCTATCCGCACAAGATTTGTTAAAAATAGCTAAATTGCGAAACAAAACTTTATTTGAAATTTTGAATATGACTAATCCTAAAATAAACGAAAACGAACAAAATAATGCCAATTAGCGAACTTCAAAATCTCCCAAAATCGTGGCAAGTTAAAACGCTTGGGGAAATTTACGACATCACTTCTAGCAAAAGAGTATTTAAAAGCGAATGGCAAAAAACAGGGATTCCTTTTTATAGAGCGAGGGATTTAGTTTCTTTTTCAAAAAATGAAACTATAAAAAATCCATTATTTATTAGCGAAACTATGTATAATGAATATTCTAACAAATATGGAATTCCGCTTGAAAATGATATTTTGGTTACAGGTGTGGGAACAATAGGAATTCCTTATTTAGTCAAAGCAAATGATAAGTTTTATTTTAAGGACGGAAATATACTTTGGTTAAAAAAGAAAACAAACGATATATTTTCAAAATATGTATATTATTTGTTTTTTAGCAATCTGCTTAACACGAATAGTAAGGGTAGCACCGTTTTAACATACACAATAATAAATGCTAAAAACACCAAAATCCCCCTGCCGCCACTTGATATTCAAAAGCGCATTGTGGCAAGGCTTGATGAAGCATTTGCGCGAATCGATAGTGGCACAAATCACCTAAAATCCGCTCAAAAAAATCTCACCAAATACAAGCAAAGCCTACTAAAATCCGCATTCAACGGCACACTCACGGAGAATCTTGGGCTAAAATCTACCCATTTTACCCACCCCCTAGCCCCCTCCGCAAGGGAGGGGGAACAAGAGGCAATACATACTCAAAAAGCCCCTCCCCTTGCGGGAGGGGTTGGGGTGGGGTATTCTCACACAAACGATAAAAAAGATTGCCACGATTGGCTTGCGCAAAATCTAGCAATGACAGATAAAGAATCATCAAATCTCCCGCAAGGCTGGACTATCAAAACGCTTGGCGAAGTTTTATCAAGCGACAAACACGCTATGAAAAGGGGACCCTTTGGAAGTTCTCTTAAAAAAGAATTTTTCGTAGATTCTGGCATAAGAGTTTTTGAACAATACAATCCTATCAATCAAGATTCGGAGTGGAAACGCTACTTTATCACGCAAGAAAAATTTAAAGAATTAGAATCTTTTAAGGCTGGTGCTGGGGATTTGCTGGTTAGTTGCTCGGGGACATTAGGCAAAATCCTTGAATTGCCACAAAATGTAGAAATAGGCATTATAAATCAAGCCTTACTAAAAATACGACTTGACAATAAGCAAATTTTAAATAAATATTTCGTGCATTTGTTTAATTCGCCAAATATGCAAAGAATTATTTTAGAAAATACGATTGGTTCGACGATTCAAAACATTGCAAGTGTGAAAATTTTAAAACAAATCAAAATCCCACTGCCACCCTTAAAAACCCAAAAGCAAATCGTAGAGATTTTAGAAAAGCATTTTAGTAGCGCGGATAAAACAAGCGCGATTTTAGACTCCACCCTAAAAAACGCAAAACAACTAAAATCAAGCCTACTCAAATCCGCCTTTATGGGCAAACTCATATAAAAGGACGACAAATGAACGCACAAAATCTAATCGCAAAGGTTTGGGACTATGCAAATATACTGCGAGATAGCGGTGTAAGCTACACGGACTATGTCGCACAGCTTAGCTACTTGCTTTTCTTAAAAATGGAGAGTGAAATCGCAAGTGTGAATCCTAGCGCAACTTCGCTAATCCCTGCTGAATTTCGCTGGGAGATTTTAAAAAAGCTTGATGGATTGGAGTTAGAGGGCGCGTATAGCAGGGCATTAAGCGAACTATCAAAGCAAGGCGGGATAGTCGGCACAATCTACCAAAAAGCACAAAACAAAATCACCGAACCCGCCAAACTAAAACGGCTTATAAGCCTAGTCGATGGGGAGACTTGGCTAGGGCTTAGTGTCGATGTCAAAGGCGCGATTTATGAGGGACTTTTGGCAAAAAACGCTACGGAGACAAAGGCTGGGGCTGGGCAGTATTTCACCCCGCGTGTGCTGTGTGAGAGTATCGTGCGACTTATGCGCCCCACACCACAAATGAGTGTGTGCGACCCTGCGTGTGGGACGGGCGGATTTTTGTTAGCGGCTTATGCGTATATGAAAGCGCAAAGCAAAGATAGCGAGATTTTGCGCTCTTTGCGCGAGGATAAGCTCTATGGCAAGGATATAACGCCACTTGTGGTAAGTCTGTGTGCTATGAATCTCTTTTTGCACGGGCTTGGCGTGGGGTTTGATAGCGTTAGGCAAACGGGCGCGGATTCTAGCTCTGATTTGGGTGCGAAAAAGGCGCAACGCCCTTTGGTTGTGGAGGGTGATTCGCTTTTGGAGCTAGGCAATGTGCGATTTGATATGATTCTCACAAATCCGCCCTTTGGCAAAAAATCTAGCACAAAAATAATGGGCGAAGATGGGAGCGTGAAGCGCGAGAGTGAGACATATACGAGGGAGGATTTTATCGCCACGACTAGCAACAAACAGCTAAATTTTTTGCAACACATTATGAGTCTGCTAAAAATCGGGGGCAAAGCCGCTGTGGTGCTACCTGATAATGTGCTTTTCGAGGGCGGGGCTGGGGAGCGCGTGCGTAAGCGACTTTTGAGTGAGTTTGATTTGCATACGATTTTGCGTCTGCCTACGGGGATATTTTACGCGCAAGGTGTCAAAGCAAATGTGCTATTTTTTGACAAATACGAACCTTTGAGTAAGGGGCTACGGACGGACAAAGTGTGGGTGTATGATTTGCGAAGCAATGTCAATCTAAGTTTGGTTAGCAATCCTTTGAGTGCAGAGCATTTGAGCGACTTTGAGCGGTGCTTTTGTGCGGGGGATTTTGCTAATCGCGTGGAGAGTGAGCGATTTAGGGCATTTAGCGCGGAGGAAATTTTGGCAAGGGATAAGGCAAATTTGGATATTTTTTGGCTAAAAGATGAGAGTTTGGGGGATTTGGAGGATTTACCTGCTCCGCGTGAAATCGCTAATATGATAAAAAACGATTTGCAAAGCGCAATGAGAGAGTTTGAAAGCATAGTGGTTTAGAATCTCTAAAAAAGATTGCTTTGCGCGAATTATGATTCGCCTCGCAATGACGCGTGGTGGTAGATTCTGCGTTTTTCGTGCGAAGCGCAGAATCTCACAAAATTCACAGAATCTAGCGCAGATTCTGCTCCACGCTGAAAATCACGCTATCGCTCTCGCCCTTGTCATTTATAATCGTTAGCGTGTGATTGCCCGAATCCACGCTCAACGCACGGACTTTTTGCGCACCAGAGCCGATAAACTCCCTATCCACATACCAAAAAACATTGCTATTATTTAGATTTGCAATTCGCGCCAAAAGCGCGTTTTCGCCATCAAAGTCTTTGGTTGGCGTGATTTTTATGCCATTTTTTGGATATAAAATCTTTAAATTTCGTTTAAAGCGCGGATTTTTCGCTATGAAGTCTAATCCCAAATTCTGCTCTTTGTAAAAATCCAGCAAATTTATCGGCAGATTTAGCCGTGTAATCTCGTGTGCGCCGATAAAATCTCCGCTTTGCGAATCCACTTCATTGCCATTTTTATCCACAAAGACATTTTTCAAAAACGGCGATTTTCGCAATGGACGGGCATTTTTTGGATATGGCACTTCACGCGATTTTATGCCCTTATAGCGCGAATCCCACGCGTAGCCCGTGATTTCATCGATTTTGATATTTTTTAGCGCGTCATTTGGCTCTGCAAACGCACCGCCCAAATCCCCCAAATCGCCCAAAATGCTAAAAAGCAAATCCCCCGCGATATTTACGCCAAAAAGGTTTGGATTCGCGCTCCCATCGAAATTACCAGCCCACACGACAATGGTGTATTTTGGCGAAGTCCCAGCCGCCCAAGCGTCCTTGCGCCCGTAGCTTGTGCCAGATTTCCACGAAAAAATCTTTTGATTTTTGTAGTAGTTTTCGATGCCAAGCCTATCTAGCTTTGACATTGCTTGAAGTGTGAGAAAACTTGCACCTTGTGATAGAAGCGCGTTTGTCTCTTTGGCACTTTCGCTAGATTCTGCGCACTCAACTGCTCGATGAACCTCTAGTTCTATCTCGCAGTTTCGTGCTTGAAAACCCACGAAATTATCCAAAGATACTTCCGCGCTGTCGTTTTTGGTGTCAGATTCTGCGTTTTTCGTGTGATACGCAGAATCTGCAATTTTTTTATTAGATTCTGCATTCGCAGAATCTACAACGGAAGGAATCGCAGTAGTGCTTTCGTAGTTTTTGGTGAATCGACACAAGGATAGCGGACTTTGCGTCCGTGCCTTGTGGCGATTCGCCAAATCTGCGGAATGATTACCCGAGAACGAATTGCACGACTCCAAAGACAAATTGCCCCCAAACATATATTTCAAATCCGCGAATCTGCCGTAGTTTCCCAATCCCACATAAATTTTGGCAATATCCTCCACGCTAAATTCCTTCGTCCCCAAAATCAAGGATAGCCCATACTGCTCGAAATTATTGCCACTAAAACCCAAAATATTTTGCAAATTATAGAAAAATCGCTCATATCCATAATCCTGCAAAAGCGCGACAAACGGCACATTTAGCGAACGAATGAGCGCGTTTTGCGCAGGGATAAAGCCGTAGAATTTTTTATTTGCATTTTGTGGCTTGAAATTTGCCCACAGCGTGGGCGCATCAACGAGTTTGGATTGCGGGACAATTAGCCCATTATCGATTGAAAGCGCGTAAAGCAAAGGTTTTAGCACAGAGCCGACACTGCGCTTTGCGATAATGCCATCAATTTGCCCAAAGCCATCAATATCAAAAAAATCCTGCGAACCACCATAAGCCAAAACTTCCCTGCTTTGCGTCCCTACGATAATCGCAGCGACATTTTGAATGCCTAAATTTTTTAGCTTTTGGTGGTAGTTTTTTAGCGTAGATTCAAGGCGAATCTGCATAGTTTTATCAATCGTAGTGCGGATATTTGGCGAAGCATTGTTTGGCGAAATCATTTTTGGCGAATCTTGCAAATGATTCACACCACGATTCGCGCTTAAATCCCCATTTGCAAGGCGAAGCGATAAATGTGGCGCGATATTTTTCTCTCTCCGAATCTTTGGCAACCCTTCGCTTAAAGCAAGTTTGAGATTGTCATCATCGATAAATCCTTGTGCGTTTAGCTTTTTTAGCAGATTGTCGCGCTTTTGCAATAATCGCGCAGTATTTTTTTGCAGGTGCATAAAGCCCGGCGCATTTGGCAAAACCGCCAAAAGTGCCGCCTGTCCCCACGATAGACTTTGTGGCGACTTGCCAAAATAATACAGCGCAGCGGTTTTCACACCCACGATATTCCCGCCATACGGGGCATTATTAGCATACATTGACAAAATCTCATCTTTGTTATAAAGCCACTCTAATTTTAGGGCAAAAATTAGCTCTCTAAATTTATTGAAATAAGTGCGCGAATCGCCCCGCAACAGCTTAATAGTCTGCATTGTGATAGTGCTTGCGCCACTGCGATTTTTGTGCGTTAGATTGTGCCAAAAACTCCGCACAAGCGCACTCAAATCAAAGCCCAAATGACTATAAAATCGCTTGTCCTCGAACGCTAAAATCGCGCGTGTCAGCTTCTCTCCCAAAGGCTCGGTGGTTTTTATGTGCCATTGTTGCGATTCGCTCAAAAACACGCTTAAAATCTCGCCATTTCTATCAAAAGTCGCCTTTGAATACCGCGCATTAAAGGGGTCGCCTTGCGGATTAAAACTAAAAAATAAAATCGCACTATACGCAAAAATAAGCATAGTAGCGCAAAAAATGGCGAATCTAAAAGGGTGCGTTTTGGGATGAAAAAATGTGGCGAGTTTTGTTAGGATTTTTAGATTTTGTAAAGTTTTCAAGTGTTTCAAAATTTTTAAGTTTTTTAAGGTTTTCAAATGTTTCAAAGTTTTCAAGTGTTTCAAATGTTTCAAGTGTTTCAAGTGCGCCCTTTTTGCGTGAAATGATTTTGTGAAATAAAATGCGAATTTTAGCGAGATTCTGCGAAAAAATATATTTAGATTCTGCACCAAAGATTCTGCGTTTTATGCTAGATTCTGCGAATTTTGCACGAAAATCGCAGAATCTTACACACAAAATCGCAGAATCTACCCCAAATACGCTTCTAATTTATCTAACGCCATTTTTAGCGAGGTGGTGCAAATTATCGCATTGTCTTTTTGTGGATTCCCCTAACCTACTTTCAGTTACCATATAAAAATACTTTAATCCCCGCCCAATGCTTAAAATTCTAGGTCCGCCATCGTGATAAAAACTAGGATAAATCTCAAATACACACGCACCCTTTTGCATAAAAAGCACATTTGCAAGCCCCGCAGAGTGCATTGAGGCGACTATTTTTGCGTTATTAAACATAGTAATTTGCTTATCAAAACTTAGCAAATCTGGTAAAATAATCTCATATCCAAAATCTGCAAAAATCTTTTCCACTTCTATGCTGTTTTCGATATTGCGATTAGAATTTTTGGGGCGTTTAAGGAAAATCTTGCGTTTTGGTGTGATTTTTGGGACTAAAAAATTATAGGCATTATAAATATATGGCGTTAGTGGGAAGCTTTTCGCCCAGCTAGTTTTATCACGATAATCCACCGCTTCCCACATAGGATACAGCGTAGGGACCACCAGCTCTTTGATATGCAAAAGGCGATTTGGCTTTGGGGATAAAATCTTATCTTGCGGAATGTTTAATTTTTCCACAAAAAACCTTTGAAAACTCGTATCCTGTGGCAATATAAAATAATCAATATGCAGTTTTGAATCTAGGATTTGAAATAAATTCCCATTATGCTCGGCATTAAAATGAAAGATATTTTCACCCCAATAAATCACCGCCACACGCCCATTTATGTATTTAGCGCGTAATAAATGGCGATAGAAATTTAGCCATTTTAGCAAACACGATATGAAAAAATATAATTTTTTTAGTAAATTTT
Organism: Helicobacter sp. 23-1044; assembly: GCF_053654695.1. Lineage (NCBI taxonomy): Bacteria > Pseudomonadati > Campylobacterota > Epsilonproteobacteria > Campylobacterales > Helicobacteraceae > Helicobacter > Helicobacter sp. 23-1044. The sequence continues at coordinate 27,619 of NZ_JBSIUQ010000005.1, read as the reverse complement.
TGTGATTTGGCGCGTTGAACTCGTGATTAAAATACAGCGTGTGCGAAGTTAGAATCTTGCGCTTTTTAGTCCAAATCAAATCTTTGTTACTAAAAATATAACTCTTTGGCATTATTCGCACTTTTAGCGCAGGCGTGATACAAGTAAATGGACGGAAAAAGCGATGTGGTCGCCCAAAAATATCAAGGAAGAAAAAATTTGAATAATGATTGATTTTAGTGGGAGATTTAGGGAGATTCTGCGATTTTGGTGGGAGTGTTTTTGTATTTTTACTCAGCGGAGATTCGACTATGTGTTGTGCGTGATTTGAGTGATTTAGCGCAGAATCTGTGTTATTATGCGTAGAAACTAAATGCGACTTCGCAGAATCTAATTTGTTTTTCGCAAATTCTAACTTATCTTGCGCAGTATCTAATCCCCCCCCCCATCGTATATATTTCTTTGGAAATTTGCTCTTTTAATATGCAATCTAGCTCCACCACATCGCCAAACTCAAAAATGCCATTTCCGCAAAATAAAATATTTTTTGTGGGATAAATCTCAACTTCTTTGCTTATTTCGCCACTTTGGATGGCGCATTCAAAGGTTGTGGTTTTGCTTTTTAAATATTTTAAAGCATAATTTATCATTTAAATTTCCTAATTTTGGATTTTAAATCGCAGAATCTGCGCGAGATTCTGCGATTCACACGAAAAACGAAAGAATCGCATACAAAAGACACAAATTGTATCCACGCAAAAAGACAAATACGCCCTACACCCTTGCTTCTTCGCGTCTTTGCAAATATTCCCATTTTGCATTGACATCTTTTTGAATCTCATCGATAATATATTCATTTTCTTTTTTAAATAAATGCTTGAATCGCCCCTGTGCTGCGAGATAATCGCGCACAGGCAAAATATTTTTTGGGCGATAAGTGATATTTAGCTCACAGCCATTTATGATTTCAAATAGCGGAAACACAAGCGAATCCACCGCCAAATCGCTCACCTCAACGGTCTTATCGGAGTTGAATCGCCACTCAGTCGTGCAAGCACTCATCGCGTTTATAAAAGTCGGTCCGTCCGTGTCGATTGCGCGTTTGATTTTTTTATTCATATCTTTCCATTTGTTTGGCGCAACTTGCGCGACATAGGGTGCGCCGTGCGCTGCCATAATCGACAACAAATCCTTTTTCTTTTCCTTTTTGCCATAGCTCACATCGCCAGCTGGCGAAGTCGAAGTGCTAGAACCAAGCGGTGTAGAGCCACTGCGCTGTCCGCCTGTGTTTGCATAGACTTCGTTATCAAGGCAAATGTAGGTTATATCGTGTCCGCGCTCAAAGCACCCACTAATCCACTGAAATCCTATGTCATAAGTGCTTCCATCGCCGCCAAATGCGACAAATTTGGGCTTTTGCCCTGTGTATTTGCCCTTTTTGGCAAGTGCCTTATACATCGCTTCTGCCCCAGCTACCGCCGTGCTACCATTTTCAAAGCCGATATGAATCCAAGGCACATTCCAGCTCGTATATGGATACACCGCTGTTGAAACCTCCAAGCACCCCGTCGAAGTGCCAAGCAAAAGCGGGGCTTCTGTGGCATTTAGCACTTCACGCACAATCATTCCGTGCGCACAGCCCGGACAAAGCAAATGCGAACCCTCAAATCGCTCCGCCACATTTGAAAATTGCTTTAAATTTTTGATTTCTCTTGTCATTTTGAACCTCCCAAATTTTAGTTAAATCCCATTTTTTTGCCACGAAGCCCGATAAATTGCTGCGTGGGGTGCGTGAGTTTGCCCGAATCGGCGTTTGCTTTTAGCTCATTATAGACTTCTACCAAATGCTTTTGCGTTAAATCCCTGCCACCAAGCCCATAGATATAGTTTGAAATTATGGGGCGATTCGCGCTATATGCGCCATAGAGCGCCGCAGTGGTTTCATTAAAGAGCATTCCCATTGCACCAGCAGGGAGACTTCTATCTAGCACAGCAATCGCCTTTGCATTTTTTAGCACATTGCCTAGCTCAGTGTATGGGAAGGGGCGCAGAGTGCGAATCGAAGCCACGCCTGTTTTTAGCCCATTTTTTCGCATAACGCCACTTGCTACACGCGCAGATTCGACACTTGTCCCAAGTGCTACAATGATTAGCTCGGCGTCATCGCAATCATAGCTTTCCACTAAATTATATTTGCGCCCTGTGAGCTTTGCAAAATCCGCAAAAACTTCGCTAATCACAGATGCAGAGTTCATTATCGCATTATGCAACTGCGCCTTATGCTCAAAATGCCAATCTTCCTCCGTTTGTGAGCCGTAAGTAACGGGTTTGCTAAAATCAAGCATTGCGTTATGTGGCTTGTAATCGCCGATAAATTTATACGCCTCTTCATCGCTTAACGGAGCGACATTTTGCGCAGTGTGAGAGCAAATAAATCCATCTTGATTCACAATCACAGGCACACGCACACGCATATCTTCGGCGATTTTAAAGCCCATTAGATTAAAGTCATAGGCTTCTTGCGGATTGTAAGTGCAGAGATTTATCCACCCTGTATCACGGCTTAGATACATATCGCTATGGTCGCCATTGACATTTAGCGGAGATGCCAAAGCGCGATTTACCAAATTTAGCAAAATCGGCAGTCGCATACCAGATGCCTGATAAAGCACCTCTACCATTAGCGCGAAGCCCTGTGAGCTTGTTGCAGTCGCCACGCGCCCACCTGCTGCCGCTGCGCCCACGCACCCGCTCATCGCTGCGTGCTCGGATTCAACCATTACAAATTCGCCATCAATGTAGCCATTACTCACAAAGCTACCATAATTTTGCACGATAGGCGTAGATGGCGTGATAGGATATGCCGCCACGACATCGATTTGGGCTTGACGCATCGCCTGAGATGCCGCCATATTGCCATCCCACACTTCGGTTTTTTGCAGATTCATAGTCTTTGCCATTATTCGCCCCCTTTTGCTTCTTTGTTTTTCGCTTGTTTTTCAGGCCATTTTTTTAGCACTTCATCATTGTCCTCAATGTCATTATACATTAGCAAGGATTTTGGATTGCTTGGGCAAACGCTTGAACAAACGCCACAACCTTTGCAGTGCGTATAATCAACGCCTTGCAGTTTGTCATTTCGCGCGATTATTGAGCTATCTGGGCAATATAACCAGCAAGTAAAGCAGTTTATGCAATGCTCCGCGTTAAATACGGGCTTCTCCACGCGCCAATGCGCTACACTTGCGGTGTATGAGTTGTTTTGCGTGTAGTTTCTATCCTCTTGCTGTTTGTTGATATTATCGCCACCATCGGCAAACGGAAATAGCACCGAGCCGATTTCAAATTCATTCCAACCTTTATGCTCCATTTTCTCCCCCTTTATTTTACTTCGTTATATGCGCGAGTTATCGCTTCCATATTTTTGTCAATCACCGCTTGTGGCAGTTTTTTGCCAAGCACTTTTTTAAAGGATTCCTTAAAAAATTCCAAATCCAACATTCCGCTAACCTTCATCAAAGCCCCCAACATCGGCGCATTTGGGATAGGTTTGCCAAGCGTTTCTTGTGAAATTTTTATGCAATCAAGCACAAAAATTTCCTTGCCTTTTAGCTCTGGCTTTCGCGCAATTAGCTCATCTTTGCTTAAATGTGTAGTGATGATATATTTTGTGCTATCCTTTTCAAACTCACAAATATTTGTGATAAAAGTAAGTCCCGGGTCGATGACTAGGACATAATCTGGATTCATAAACTTTTCGTGATTCAAAATCGCACTATCATCGATTCGATTATACGCAGTCATCGCCGCACCGCGCTTTGCTGAGCCATAAAAGGCAAATGCTTGGACTTGTTTGCCCGTCTGTGAAACCACATCTGCCAAACCTTTCGCACCCGTTACCGCGCCCTGCCCAGCGCGAGAATGCCACCTAATTTCTAACATTTTATCTCCCTTCGTTAAAAAATATGAAATGCGATTGTATAATTTCGCTACTTAAAAAAATATTTATTATATAAAATTTGGTATTTTGCATTGCGAAATGTGTTTCGTTTTGTATAATTTTGTGATTTTTGGAGCGAAATATGAAAAAATTTCTTGTATTTTTGGCGATTTTTGGGCGGATTTTTGCGCTAGATTCTGCGGATTCGGATTTAAGATTTGCAAATTTAGATTCGCTAAAATTTCTAAAAAACGCAGAATCTTACGCTGTGAGCGAGAAATTTGATGGCGTTCGTGGCATTTGGGATGGCGAAAATATGTTTAGCAAACGCGGCAAAAAGTTCGCAATCCCGCCTTGCTTCGCGCAGAATCTAGCGGTTTTAGGTTTGCAAAAGGGCGAGTTTGTGGAGGGCGAACTTTGGATTGCTTATGGTGAGTTTGAAAAAATTAGTGCTTTGATTCGGCAAAAAAGTCCTTCGTGCGCGGATTTTAAGCAAGTGAAATTTTTGATTTTTAATGCGAAGTTGAATGAATCAAGCGATTTTTTGGCGAATCTATCAACGATTCAAAGCATTTTAGATTCGCATAAAATAGCGCAAATTAGGGTAATAAAGCAATATAAATTTAGCGACACAAGCGAAGTGGGCGATTTTTTCAATGCAATAATCGCAAAGGGTGGCGAGGGCGTGATTTTACGAAACTCACAAATCGCTTTGAAGTTAAAAGCAAGGCACGATGCCGAGTGCAAAATCATCGATTTCACGCGTGGCAAGGGGCGTTTGAGCGATAAAGTGGGGGCGATTGTGTGCGAGAGTTTGGCGGATAAAAATAGCGGGATTTTGCAAGGCACGATTTTTCGCATAGGCAGTGGTTTAAGCGATGAAATGCGCGCCAATCCGCCTAAAATAGGGACGATTATCACATATCAATTTAGTGGCGTTAGCAAAAATGGAGTGCCAAAGCACACGCGCTTTTTACGCATTTATGGGGATTAGGGCAATTTGTCTTTATCAGATTCTACGATTTTCGTGCTAGATTCTGCGATTCTCAGAATCTAAAATAGATTCGTCATTGCGAGGCAGTTTGAGCGAAGCGAAAACAACGAAGCGTCTGTGCGAAGCACCGACCCACACTTGCAAATCCACAAAAAACAAAATGGATTGCCACGATTCTGCTTCGCAGAATCTCGCAATGACAGATTATTTTTTATTTTACCCACCCCCTTAATCCCCCTCCGCAAGGGAGGGGAAAATAAAAAGCAGATTCTGCAAATCGCAGAATCTAGATTCTGCGAATATTGCGAATATTTTGCAATACTTTGCGTAAAATTTAAAATTTTATTGATAAAAGTAAAAAATTTTGCTTTAATTTTATCGCTTCATTAAATTTTAACATTCGGAGGTATAAAATGAAGAAGATTTTGATTAGTGCGGTGGCGGCAGGTGCGTTGCTCGGGCAACTTAGCGCGTTTGAAGTGCTAAAAGACGGGGAGAAAAGTTTAGAAGTCATCGGTATGGCAAAGGCTGTGGTGGGCTATGGATATAATTTCAGCAAAGCCACAGGGCAAAAATTGCAAAGAGGCACTTATCCTAGCGAGTTTATCTACGGCATTCAGGGGAACTCACGCATTGGATTAAAGGCGAGCTATGGAAATGTATTTGGCGCGGCGATTTTAGGTGCAGGGGAAGCCACTCTTTATGGCGACAAAAGTAACACAGGCGGTTTTCGTAATCTATATTTAGGATATGATTTTGGCGATGCAGGGAAAATCTTAGCTGGTAAAAATGAGCTAGTTACCACAATGGGCGGATTTTCAAGCTCTATCTTTGATACTGAAAGCGGACTTCAAGGATTTGGTGGGACAAGCACAAGCACGAGACGCTTTCAAATCGCATATATGTTTGATGGTGTGACAGTCGCAGTCAGTGAAAATGATGTGAATAATGAAAATGATGTGAATAATATTGAAGCACTTGGCAATAAATCTGTCCCACGCTTCTCCGTAGGATATGATTATAACGCAGATGGACTAACTGCAAAAGTCGCAGCATCTTATACTTATGCAAGTAGAAAGGCAACTGCGCACATTGCATATTTCGCCGCTGGTGCAAAATATGATTTAGGTGGTAGCTATGTATCTGGTTTGATTAACTATGGGCTAAACTCGCAGTTAGTGGGTGAAAGCAAAGTAGTAGTTCCATCTCTAACTCGTGGCTATGGAAATGTCGGCGTTAGCGATGCAAAGAGCAATGATAAAGATGTTTTAAGCGATGGCACAAGCAATAATACTCATCTTGTCGGCATAGCATTAGAGTATGGAATGAATATCAATGATGATTTAGGACTAAAAGTCGGCGGCGGGTATCAATACGCCACACACGCTACAAAAGCAGAAGCAAAAGTCGGCACAGGCATTTTGCACGCTTACAGCGCATTCGTGCAGTTGCCATATAATGTCGGCAAAGGATTTTCTATAATCCCACAAGTAGGCTATTTAGGCACTACAACTTCTAGCAAACCCGCCAATGAAACAATATACACAAACAAAGGCAATGTGTTAGCAGAAGTGCTATTTAACTTGGTATTCTAAATCCGCTAAAACTTCGTTTCATTATGTGAGATTCTGCGGAATCTCGCATAAAACCGCTAAATTTTGATATAATTCGCACTCCCCAAAGAAGGGTGTGGTGGGCGACTGATTTTGCGTGCGTTGCGCCAAAATAGGAAAGTCTGGACTACTGAGATTAGGATTCCATTTAACGAATGGCTACCGAAAGGTAAGGGAAAGTGCAACAGAAAGCAAACCGCCGAAGTTATGATTATGTCGCGCGGAGGTATTTTGAGTGGATTTCGTGGGTTGTGCCGAAAAATTCGAGCGAAAATAGAACTCTATGGTTCATTGAGCGAGAATTTTTCAAACTCCCGCAAAATCCGCCAAAAGACAATCGCGCCAAACTTTGGTAAGGGTGAAAGGGTGGGGCAAGAGCCCACCGAATTTTAAGCAATTAAAATTGCCGGCAAACCCAATCCGTAGCAAGAATGGCAGGTTAGAAATCTCGCATTTAAGCCATTCGCTGTGAGCGTCATTGTGAAATGCGCCATTAGATAAATAGTCGCTATGCGTGGCAATCTGCGCTATGGCAAACGCCAAACGCGCCACCACGCAACAGAATCCAGCTTACAGCCACACCTCCCTTTGGGGAACTTTTATAGATTCTGCGCAGAATCTGCATTTTTTGAAATCCTTTGGCATTATTTTTGCTTTTAAAAATAAAAATCCACATTTTGGAGCGAAAATGAAAAAAATCATCTTAATTTTGGCATTTGCAATCCCGCTTTTTAGCGCGAGTAGCGCGACAAACGCAGCTATCGCACTAGCGCAAAAAGGCAACTACACAGAAGCCTTCAATCTTTTTAAAAAAGCCTGTGATGAAGTGGGCGATTCGGACGGGTGCTTGGGGCTTGGGCTAATGTATATGTATGCGATTGGCACAAATGGCGACAATCAAAAGGCATTGCAATATTATCGCAAGGCGTGTAGTGGCGGAAATGCCCTTGCTTGCTCAAATCTCGCCTCCATTTATGACAATGGCAGCGAACAAATCCCGCAAGACAAGCTAATGGCAAGTGAGCTGTATATGGTAGGTTGCAGTGGTGGCGATGTTTTTGCGTGTAACAATTTGGGCTATATGTTTGCAAACGGCATTGGCGTGAAAAAAGATTACTTCAAAAGTCTGCAATATTACAAATTTGCCTGTGATTCGGGTAGTGCGCTTGGGTGCTATAATCTGGGACTTTTAAGCAATACTTACAATATTTTTGGGCTAAATAAGGACAAACTTGGCTTAGTGGATTTGAACTTTGTAGCGTGTAATCAGGGCGATTTAATCGGCTGTGCGAATTTGGGCTATCTATATGCGTCAGGCAAACACGGCGCACCAAAAAGCGCGTTTAACGCTGTGAAATACCTAAATATCGCGTGTGAAGGCGGGATTTTAAGCTCGTGCAATAATTTGGGAGTAATGTATGAAAATGGCAATGGTGTGCGCCAAAACTACGAAAAGGCGTTAGAATTGTATGGAATCGCGTGTGATAGGGGATTGAATGGGGCGTGTGTGAATTATAAATACCTAAATCGAAAAATATTTAGTGCGCCTTGAAGTGGGCAATTTGTTCTGGGGTATGCAATTCACACGAAGTTCGCCCCATTGCGTCGTCAATAGACCACCAAGTCTTATTTCCTAGCAACGGGGCAAACTTCGTGCAAAGCCACACCGCCATTACTTCGATTGTTTGTAACGCATACTAGATTCTGCAAAATCGCCTAAAAATAGTTCCGCGCGGGGCGTTTTGGAGTTTAGATTCTGCGATTTTTGTGCGAATCGCAGAATCTGGTGCAAAAAAATCCGTCATTGCGAGATTCTGCGAATGCAGAATCGTGGCAATCCATATTAAAATTGTCATTCTGAGCGAGTGAAACGAGCGAAGAATCTCTATTTAGATTCTGCGAATCTGCGAGATTTTCGCTATTTTCAGTATTTGATTCGCTAGTTTTTTTTCGCAAAAAGGGCTGCACCCCCCGCCCCGCTCCCCCTACGCGCCAAAAAGCAGCCGCTTTTTCGCTTTTAGGGGGGAGAGCCTCGCTTGTCCGCTTCTAGCAAAAAATCGGCACTCGCACTACTGCTCGCTTGCTCCCGATTTTTTGCACCACGAAGCGGGCGAGATTAAGGGTGCTTCGCACGGATTGGATTTATTGTGGATTGCTACGATTTTGCATTCGCAGTATCTCGCAATGACGGCGCGGGGGCAGATTCTGCGCTTCCAAATGTGTTTCCAAATGCGTTTCAAAAAAGGAATGCGGATTGCTTAAAATTACGCAATATTCGCAGAATCTAAACTCAAAAAGGACGCTAATTTGTTAGGATTTTTAGGCAGGTTGTATCAAAAAGTCATCATTTCTATTGATATTGATTTGCAGATTTGCAGGGTTAAAATCGCCCACCCAAAGAATGCCGAGCATAATGAATCCAAAACATTTCGCACGGTAAATGGCGACTTACCCATCGAGGCGGCAAAATACATTCGCCACATTCAAAATCGCTATCCATTCACCTATATTGCGACTATTTCGCGTGTGGCAAAGCAGGGATTGATAGAGGGCAATAAACTCAAAAAGTTCGAGGATTTCTCGCTCAATCCGCACAAACTGCTAATTATGCTGCTTAATAAAAAGTGGTTTGTGTATATTGACAAGGATGAAATGGCGCACTTTAAGGGGAAGTTTAGCAAGGTGCGGGGGGCGGACTTTATCTTTTCGCCATTTTGCCTTGTGTATGAGAAAATCAAATCGCGCCTAGATTCTGCGAAAAAACTCTATATTTTGCAAGAAAATACCACCTGCACGCTTTTAATCGCGGATATTGAGGGCGTTTATTTTGGCAACTACATAATTTTTTCACAAGATTCTGCGAAAAACGCAGAATCTAGCGAGGTTGTGAAGTTTGAGACAATTGAAGAGATAGATGATACAAATGAAAATATCATCATAAAAGACTTTGAAAAAGGCGATGAAGTGGCAAATCTAAGCGACTTAAATATCGCAAATACGCTCATTGCCACCATCAAAGAAACGCTAAATAATTTCTACAAAGATGAGCGATATGCAAGCGATTTTATCGAGGAACTGCTGATTTTGGATGCGTGCGGGATTAGCGACTACTCAATCACGCATTTGACGAATAATATAATGATGGAAACGCAGTTTTTGCGCGTGGATGCGTGCGATGAGATTGAGAAATTAGCAAAAATGGAGTTAAAGTTATGAAATATAGTTTCACCCACCCACTGCCAAAGTCCATCATCTCGCACCAAACGAAAATTTGGATTTTCTATATCGCAATAAGCGTGGGGATAATTTATGGTTATGGCGTATATTTGGATTATCAAATAAAGACGATAAAGTCCCACGCGCAACTCTCAAATACGCAAATTGACGGGCAGGATGAAAGCATTAGCGCGCTAAATAATACCCTAAATAAAATGCGCACCGAAATCAAACTCGAAGCGCAGAATCTCGCCCATAACAAAGACTTATCCGATGCGCTGATAAAGATTTTTGATTTAGTGCCAAATCAAATTACGATAAATTTTATGCGCTTAGATGAAAATTCCCTTATGCTAAAAGGCACAACGCCCACGCGGGAGGCGTATTCCTTTTTACTAGAAGCACCGCTTAGGGCGGTTTTTGACACGACTCGCGCGGACTTTTACGCACTGCCAAATGGGTGGTTTAACTTCACTTCAATTAGCAAAAATCAAAGTAATTTGGGGGCGAGATGAGGGATTTCATCGAAAGCATTGATTGGAGTAAAAATATCGTTTTTTTGCTTTTGTATGCGGGGATTTTGGTGGCGTGTGCTTCGCTTTATCTGCTGCCTGTGATGGATAGTTACAAATCCGCCGTTACGGAGTTGCGAAAGACGGATATTTTGAAAACGCAATTAGATTCTGCGATTAGCGCGCTGAAAGCGGAGCAAGAGGCGTTTTTAAGTGAGAATGCGGAGGTTTTCACAAAACTGCAAAAATCGCCCGATAAAAGCGAGATTACAAAATACGCAAATAAATATCTAAAAGATATAAAAATCGCAGAATCCACCGCAGAATCGACAGAATCTAACATAACAATCCGCACTTTTAAAATCAGTGGCAAATCGCAGAATCTAGGCAAAATCAAAGACTTAACCGCAAATATCTCCACACTCCAAAATAGCGCAAAAATCGCCTTCCCACTCACAATCCGCAAAGAAAAAAACACACTTTTTGTAGAAATATCAGTGGAAGTTTATAGCAAAAAGGAAAGCGCACAAAATACGCAAAGCGAAAATTTGATGAGTAAAGAATGATTGCAAAAGTGGTGTCAAGGGGGAGACTTGAACTCCCGACCTCCGGCTTATGAGACCAGCGCTCTAAACCAGCTGAGCTACCCTGACTTTAAACCTGAAATGCGTTAAAATGTAAAATTTTGAAAAACCGCAATTATGCCCTAAATTTATATAAAAAGTCAATTAGATTCTGCGGATTTGATTTGATTTGCAGAATCTGGCAATAACAAAAAGCGCACTAGATTCTGCGAATCGCAGAATCTGGCGCAGAATCTACGCAATTTTACTCCCCTATCATTTCCCAAACTTCGCGAATGACTTTCTCATCTCCATCGCATAGCGCGATGATTTCATCTACGCTTAAAATATTTTCAATCAACGCATCTTTTATTGAATCTATTTCAAAAACCACATTTGGAATCTTTGTAAGATAAATGGGGTGCGTGTGAATCAAATTATAGATTACATCCTCCCAAAAATAATCATCTTTTGCTTCTGGCAGATTTTCGCGCACTGCCCTTGCCATATCGCCACACAAATACATCATTCCCGTATCGCCATAACCGCTCGTAGAATCTTTTACCACCTTTATGATTTTGCCCTGCTCATCGCAAATATATCCGTCCTCTTTGCCTTTGGTGATTTGTTTAGCGATGATTTGCGAAACTCCGCTTTTGATATATTTAAAAATATTGTCTTTTATAAAAATATCGCCGTTAATGATTAGCGCATCATCTAAAATATCACGCACCAAATTTAGCGAACTCGCACTATTTTTGCGCTCATACTCGGCGGACACGACTTTTTTCAAATGATATTTCGCCACGAGATTATCAAATGCTTGGTGTTTGTATCCTGTGATGATTGTTATATCTTTTATGCCGTTTGTGTGAAAAAATTTGATATTTCGCTCTAAAAGTGTTTCGCTTTTTATTTTTAGCAAAGGTTTTGGCGTTTTTAACGAGAGCGGGTATAACCTAGTGCCTTTTCCAGCCGCAAGGATTATGCCTTTCATAAGTAGCCTATATCCCTTAAATATCGCTCTAAAACCTTTAAAAAATCTGCTATGTCATTTTTATCAATAGCACCGATATTTGCAACCCTAAAAGTATCAAATGATGAAACTTTGCCCGGATAGATTGTGAAATTTCGCTCATAAAGATAATCGTGCATTGAATCAAAACTATATTTTGTGCATTTTGGTTCATAAATTGCCGTAATGATTTTGGATTGACACTCAATATCAAGCAACAATTTTAGATTTAATTTTTCGCAACCTTTTATCAGTTCCGCCCAAGATTCTGTGTATCGCTTGTGGCGATTGTCAATGCCCTCTTCAAGTGTTTCGATTATCGCTTGTTTTAAAGCATATAGAGTTTGCACAGGTGGGGTGAATCGCATTTGCTTTGTTGTGGCAAAATATTTATATTGCGCATATAAATCCAAATAGAGACTTTTTGCCTTTGTATCTTTTAAATTTTCAAGTGAATCTTTTTTGCATATCACAAATACAACTCCCGCTATCCCTTGAATATTTTTATTTGAACTAGCGATTAGAAAATCAATATTTGATTTTCCCATATCTATGGGAATTCCAGCGTAAGAACTCATCGCATCCACCACAAACTTCGCGCCATATGTTTTAGAGAGTGCACCAATGCGATTTATATCATTTAGTAATCCCGTGCCTGTTTCATTATGCACGGCGCAAATATAATCAAATTTCGTGTTTTTTAGCGCAGAATCTAATCTATCAAAATCTATTGGCGCAATAATATCGCTTTTAAACTCCGTAAAATCCGCAGTATATGTTCGCAGAATCTGTGCCATCCTTTCGCTGTAAGAACCATTATTTATAACCAAAATCTTTTTATTGTCGCAAATGGAGGACAAAACCGCCTCCACCCCAGCACTGCCAGAACCACCAAAAAGAACACTCGTATAATCTTTATTATTTGCTACAAAATCCGTTAGCTTTTCGCTTATAAACTCCATCACTTCGCCAAATTCTTTTTCTCTTGGACAAATATCGCTTACTACTTGCGCCATTTTTACCGAATCGCTTGTAGTGGCGGGTCCGGGATTTAGTAAGATTTTTCGTTCTATTTTCATTTTAACTTTCCTTTACAAATTTCATAAACGCCATTTTATTTTCTTTTGGATTTTCCTTTGGGCGACCTAAATCTTTTCGATTACCCTTTTTTACGCAAATTTCAAGCATTGAAGGTGCGTGAGATTGTGCGAATGTATCCCAAATATTTTCAATTTCATTTAGATTTTGTGCCTTAAAAAATTCATACCCGCAACCTTTGGCAATTTGTGCTAAATTCACGCTATCCATAGCCGTCCGTTGTCCGCCCACCGAATCGTGTGCTTCATTATTAAAAACAATATGCTTAAAATTTGGCAGTTTTTTTGAGGCAATCACGGGCAACGCTCCCAAGTGCATCAAAAGCGCACCATCGCCATCAAAGCAAAAGATTCTGCGATTTGGTTTATTTAGCGCGATTCCAAAGGCAATCGATGAAGCGTGTCCCATAGAGCCAACGACTAAAAAGTCCTTTTCGTGCGTTTTGCGATTTTCATACAATTCGCGTGAAATCATTCCTGTTGTGGAGACTACAATATCATCGCTTCGCATTAAAGAAATAACCTTTTTAATCGCCTTCTCTCGTGGCAGTGAAAAATTATTCGCAAAATCTACCTTTTTGTAAGATTCAAATGTCCCCTTTTTCACCACAAAAGCAAAGGGTTTATTTGTGCCATTCATATATTTAAACGCACCGCCAATCTGCGTCAAATCTTGTAAAATCTCATATTTTATGCCCATCGTTTCTAAAAGTGGCAAGGTTAGTTTTCCTTGCGTTTCGTGTTGCGGTTCATCTTTTACATTTGGTTCTCCGCGCCACCCGATAAGTAAAAGTGCTGGGATATTATAAACTTCGCTATCCATCAAAGATAGCAGGGGATTTACAATGTTACCAAGTCCAGAATTTTGCATATAAACAACGGCGATTTTATTTGTCGCTAGATAATGCCCTGCTGCAAGTGCGAGTGCGTTGCCTTCATTTGCGGTAATGATATGATTTTTATCGCTAACGCTTTGCGAAACACAAGCACAAAAATCTTTTAGCAAACTATCTGGCACTCCGCAAAATAACTCTACGCCGTGCGCCACAAGCGATTGATAAAATTCATTTGCGTTCAATGACTTTGCCTCCCGGGATTAGATTGATAATATCTTTGATTGACATACAATATTTTTCATCTGCTTCTTTTGCCCTGTGGTGCGTTAAAATCGACTTTGCGACATTTACCATCGCAGGATATGCGGCACGAAGCATTTGATTTGCATAAATCACCACGCTAATGCCATTTTCGATGAGTTCTTTTTCGGTAATATGCGAGTAAGATGATGGCACGACAACTAGGGGTTTTTTATTTGGTAACGAAGCATAAATCCTTGCAAATTCTTTAATCTCATCAAAACTTTTCTTACGCGAGTGAATCATAATGCCATCTGCCCCTGCTTCTAAATACGCCTTTGCGCGAGTTATGGCGTCATCCATACCTTTTTCTAAAATTAGCGATTCGATTCGTGCGATAATCATAAAATTTTTAGTGATTTGATTTGCCTTGCCAGAGGCGATTTTATCGCAGAAATTTTCAATGTTATCTTGCTCTTGTGCTACTTCTGTGCCAAAAAGCGAGTTTTTCTTTAATCCAATTTTATCTTCGATAATAATCGCACTAACGCCAAGTCGCTCTAATTCGCGCACCGTAAATACAAAATGCTCTGCTGGACCGCCACTATCGCCATCATAAATAATAGGCTTTGTTGTCACATCTAAAATCTCGCTTAATGCGGCGATTCGCGTTGAAGCGTCTAAAAAGCCATTATCTGGCTTTGCTTTTGCGGTGGATTGTGTGAGAGATGAAATCCACAGCGCATCAAATTCGCTTTCAATGCCATTATTGCTAATTATCGTTTGCTCTACAATCAATCCGCTCAAACCATTATGCGCCTCCATAACGCGCACAATATCTTTGGCATTTAGCAATCGATGAAGTCTTGCACTGCGAATCTCTGGCGTAACGCCAATTTCGCGCATTGCGTTATTGATAAGAGTTGATGAAATCCCTTGCGTGTAGGGGACTTCTATTAAAGCCCCCCCCCATTTTGATAGAGTTTCTATGACTTTTTTGCGAATTTCTGCTTGAAATCCCACCTTCCAATCATCGCCGTGCACGACAAAATCAGGTTTGATTTTTTCCAAATTCTGCGTGTAATCAAGCGTGTCTTGCATTACCACTTCGCTTACACCCTTCACCGACTCCATAATGATTTTACGCTGTTCGTAATTCATATAAGGCAGTCGCCAAAACTTCGCCACCGCTTTATCAGTCAGCAGTCCAATGATGACTTCGCCATATTTTGCCGCTGTGGCGATGATATTTAAATGCCCCGGGTGGAGTAAATCCGCCCCCATACTTACATAAACTTTCTTTTTTCTCTCCATTTCGCCCCCTTATTTCACATTCACAATGCCGTGTGATTTGTCGCTGATATCCGTCCAATTTTGCGCTTCATAAATGCTACCGCTGACTTTATATGCCTTTGTGATATACCATTCATTTTTCTTGTGCTTTTGCAACTGCCACGCAGAGGGAATCGTGTGGATTAACTCCCTATTTTGCGGATAATTTTGCAAGATATTTTGCCCCACATTTGGACATCCATTTGGCAGATTCGCACAAAAAATGGTAGAAATATCATAATTTGCCATTAGGCGATTATCCACTTTTAGTGCTCCACGCGCTCCAAAATCCTTAAATAAAAACAGCGCATCGGGGCGAGATGGGATAGGCATATTTACGCTATTGCCCCCGTGATCGCTTATAACAAAAATCTGCGTGTTATCATAAATCCCCGCATTTTTGAGATTCGCCACGAAATCGCTTAGATACCGCAGGGCACACGCCTCCGTGTCGTATTGCTGCGATGGATACCCCTTTGCCTTGTGTGGATAGTCCTCCCACGCCGTTTTTGTGCTGAAAAACTCGCATTTATCGTCCTTAAAGTGCATTTGATAAGGCGAATGCGTCATCATCGAGTGCAGGTATTTAAAAGTCCCCTTCGCAGAATCTACTCGCAAATTATGCGTAAATGCGTAAAAACTAGCACTATAATTTATTGATGCAAGCGCATTTAACAAACGCGAATCTTTGCTAAACAACCACCGCCCTTCGTTATAAACCTCCGCACGAAAATGCGTAGGCGCAATCTTAAAAAGTCCAAAGTTCAGCATTCTGCCAAGCATCGCGCCAAATGAATTGCTAGTATCCACATTTTGCAGTAATTTTTGCGTGTAAATGTAATAATTCTTAAACGCGCCATCATCGGCATCGATAGCAAAAACGCCGTTATTTAGCGCAAGTGCATTTGTTTTCGTGCCGACAAATGCCATTAGCGAAGTTTGAAATCCGCCATCCGCAAAGGCATTTGCGCTATCTGCAAACGCAGAATCTATTTGCTCTGCGAGATTCTGCGCTCGCTTATTCATATTATAAACCGCGTAATGCTCGCCACCAATTAGCGTAGCGATGGAATGCACCGTGCTATTTGTCGATGAAATCGCATTTGGATAAAGCGTCCATCCGTCTAACTGCGCCTTAAAATGCGAAAACTGCTCGATGAGAAATGGCGTGTGCGAACCGCTAAATGCGTCTAAAACAATCACCACGATATTTTTGCCATTTTTAGAATATGAAAAAAGCGGAGATTCTGCGAGTGGTATATTTGCATTATTTGCAACTTGGGGGGGGGCAGAATCTATATTGTCATTCTGAGTAAGCGAAGCGAACGAAGAATCTCTTTTATTTTTTTGAGATACTTCGCTTCGCTCAGTATGACAAGCCGCTTCGTCATTGCGAGCGGATTTGACAAAATCCGCGTGGCAATCTATTTGTGGATTTGTGGATTGCTTCGTTGTTTTCGCTTCGCTCAAACTGCCTCGCAATGACGAAGTAGAATCCATTCTTTTATTGATAATCTGCACCGCATTCACGCCACTTACGATAAATAAAGTCGCTAAAATTACCTGCATTGCGCGCTTTAACTTCGTAAGCGCAAACGCCGTTAATGCAATTCCAAGCGACAAAACCATTATAAATTCAACGATTTGCCACGCACTTTTTTGTGGCGCAATTTGCAAAACAAAATGGTCCATCGCCCCATAGTCGCCCACAAACACGAAACTATACGCAATCCCGCTAAATAAAATCACACTTAAAATAAATGCGATGATATTGCCAAATCGCTTCGGTATAAATGTGAGCGTATAAATCACCATAAAGCTAATGAGCAAAAATGTCCCAAAGAGCGCACTAAGTGTCGCCTTTGTCTGCGAACTCTCAAACTGCGAAACATCGCTATTATAAAGCGCGTAGGGATTAAAAACGCAGATTAGAAACGCAATGCAAAGGACGGCGTAAATGGCGGTTTGGCGATAGATTTTGGCATTTGCCTCGCGATAACTTTGAAAGCGCGAAATTACGCAAAGCAAAAGATACACGCCAAAAATCGCCCCCAAAATCGCGAAATAATACACAAAAAGATTTTTAACAAAAGGCGTGTTATCCATCGTAAAATGCGCCACTCCAAGCAAATCGCCGTTTTTCAAATTTAGCGGTTTGTCGCTTAAAAATTGCAAATTTCGCTGATGATTGCCAAGCAGAGTCATCGCGCTCGAATCAATGGTGCTATCCCACTCAACGCCTATAATTTTAATGTCGCTAGTCATTGATTTAGAGCGCAAAAAGGGATTTAGCGCGTAGTGCATTTTTGCCTCGCCGTTTTCTAGCGTGAGTTTTGCGCTGTGCGGGGCAGAGAGTTTGAGTGCGCCAAATGCGAGTAAAATTATCGTTAAAAGCGCAGTTAGCGAGAAAATGGCGATTTTTAAACCTTTGCGGTAAATGAAGAAATTAGCAAACTTGGATTTTACCCACCCCCTTAATCCCCCTCCGCAAGGGAGGGGGAGAGTTTTGAATGTGCCTTCCGCAAGAGATGATGGGGTTTTTAAATCTGCGATATTTGCTAAAATCGCAGAATCTGCCTTTTGTTCCCCCTCCCTTGCGGAGGGGGCTAGGGGGTGGGTATTTTGTGAATCAGATTCTGCGTTTTTTGTGCGATTCGCAGAATCTGCGGAATGATTACCCGAATTGCTAGAATTGCCACGCCATTTCGCCCACAATGCCCTTAATAGCGAAAACGCCATATTTGTCGTCCAATACAGCACTAGCGCACTAGGCATTTGATAGAGTAGCACCAAAAAGATAAGCGCAATTAACGCGCCTTGAATCTTTGCGCCTCTATCTTTTGCCACAATCCACACATTTACAAGCGAAATTATTGTCATCAAAATGGGGAGCAAATGCACACCAAACACACTATCAGGCGCACTTAAATCAGCAATCCAAAGGAATGAAACGCCATTTAGCATTTCAGCATTTTTAATCACAAAATACATCGCATAAAAAAATGGTATTTGCACCGCTAACCCGCCAAGCGCACTCAAAGCATAAATAGGGTGGTAGTGATTTTGGCGATAGAGCGTTTGGGTAAAGGCAAAGAGTTTTGCTTTTTTATACACACTTTTCCACGCCTTTATGCGCGAATCTAGTCGCTTTTTGCGCTCCGCCTCAAACTCCGCCTTTTTGTCCGTCAAAATGAAAATTTTTAGCAGAAAAATATTTACGATTAGACTTAAAAAAATTATGCTTAAACCATAGGATTTCACCGCGCCAAAGAGCGATTCTAACCCGAAGTTTAGGACAGATTCAAGTGGGAAAATGAAAATGTAATATAGAAGTTCGCTCATTTTGCGTCCTTTTTGGGGGATTTTGCGATTTTTGTGCGATTCGCAGAATCTGCTTTATTTGCGTGCGAATCGCCTCCATTTTTGTCATTCTGAGCCGTAGGCGAAGAATCTTTTTTAGATATTTCGCTTCGCTCAATATGACAAAAAGCAGTGCGAGATTCTGCGTTTTGCAATAATTTATCCACCGCTAAAATTTGTTTATGTGTATAAATCTCTTCGCCCAAAGATTCCTCTAAAATGCGTTTGTGAATTTTGATGAGTTCGATTGCTGTGCGTTCCCCGCCACAACCTTGATAGTGCCAAAGTAATTCTTTGTATTTGGTGCGATTTTGCGCTTGTAATTCATCTTTTAGTGTAGAATCTATAATGTCTTTTATGCTGCCAAAGTCGCTTGGCGCAATGCTTGTGCTAATCTCACGAAGCGCATTTGCCACCCACGGGGTTTTATGGCTTGTATCCTCCAAATCATAACCGATGATATTAAAGTGAAATTCTGCTGTGATAATAGGCTTACTAAACAGCGCGAGATAATCAAATAGCACACCTGAAAAATCGCCGATGATTAGACTAGATTGCGCAAATGCGTGGATATTATCGGTGTTCGTGTCCCATTTTAGGTTCTCGTAATGTGAAGTTTGCGCGTGGAGCGAATCTAGCATTTCTTTTTCGCTGATATAGCTTTGCGGGTGAGGGCGGATAATAATGTGATACCCTGAATCTAAAAGCGGTTTTAAAAGATTCATTCCATATTTTGAGAGAAGTGCTTCGCGCCCCCAGCTTGGTGCAAGTAGAATGGTGGGAGCTTTAAACCCACCCCCTTTATCCCCCGCGCGCATTTGGGAGGGGGAAATATTAGATTCTGCGTTTTGTCCCCCCTCCCTTGCGGATGGGGCTAGGGGGTGGGTAAAATCCGCACTTGTTGTTTGTTTATCTTGTGATTGTGCTTCACGCAAATCTTTCACTTTCTGCGCCAAATAATCCAAATACGGACAGCCAACGATTGCTACTTGCTTGTGCTTTAAACCACGAATCTTCTCCACTTCACGCAAAAAGTCCGTGTGAATGGGCGAATTTGTAAAAACACTATCAAAATAATCCAACGCAAAAACTTCATAATTATCAATATGTGGGAGCGAGTGCAAAATGTGGCAATAATGCTTCACGCCCTTACTTCGCTTCAACTGCAAAACATCAAGCTGTGGCGTAGTCATTAGGCAAATATCCGCTTCAAGCGAATTTAGACGCGCAAAGGCTTTATTATCCGCACCAATGCACTCAATATGCCCAAAATTGCTTTGAAATTTAAGCATCGGGTCGCGCTCATCGCTCGTATAATAAGTGTATGGGTAATGTAGCCTTTCAAAAGCGTCAATTATGGGCTTAAAAAGCGAGTAATATCGCTTGTCCTCCGCATAAATAACGATAGAATTTTGGGGGATTTGCGCTAAAAACGCAGAATCTGCGGTAGATTCTGCGGTTTTTACTAGATTCTGCGACTTTTTGCGACTTAAAATCCTTCTACTGCCCCCCCCCATTTTGATTTTATAAAACGCACCTTTTAGAAAATACAGCAACGAAGCAAAAATCGCCACAAGCGAACTCAAAAGTAGCGAACCCGTCCCCGGGTCCAAATATGCGTGTAGATTCTGCGAAAAAAGCAAGATTGCGAAAATAAATGGCAAAATATGTCCTTTTTTGAAAAATAAAAAGCGAAATTGTAGCATAAAATTTTTAATTTCACTCCAACTTTATTTCCTCCCAATTCTCCGCTTTGTAAATATCATTTCGCACACGATACGCCTTCTCCAAAATCCACTTATCGCGTTTATGCTTCTCCAACTGCCAAAATTTTGGCATTGTGTGGATTAACTCCCTATTTTGCGGATAATTTTGCAAAATATTTGGCGCGACATTTGGACATCCATTTGGCAGATTCGCACAAAAAATACTTGCAATATCATAGTTTGCCATCAAACGCTTATCCACCTTCAACTCCCCACGCGCGCCAAAATCTTTGAATAAAAACAGCACATCGGGGCGAGATGAAATAGGAATATTTATGCTATCAAATCCGCTGTGGTCGCTCACTACAAAAATCTGCGTATTATCATAAATCCCCGCATCTTTGAGCGATTTTATGAAATGCGAGAGATATTGTAACGCGCAAATTTCCGTATCAAAATGCTGAAAATATAGCGGTTGCAAATCCTTGCTTGTATTCATCTTTACCTTGTGTGGATAGTCATCCCACGCAGTTTTATCACTAAAAAACTCGCATTTTTCGCCATCAAAATACATTCCATAGGGCAAATGCGTCATCATCGAGTGAAAATATTTAAATGTCGCCTTCGCAGAATCTACCTTCAAAATATGCGTAGCAGCGTAAAAAGTCGATGCGAAGTTTATCGCTTCAAGCGTATTTGCGACTTTTGGATTGCCTTTGTTTAACCACAAACCATCATTATAAATTCTAGGGCGGAAAAATGGTTCAGGCGAAAAACGGAAAATGCCGAAACTCAAAAGTTGTATTATTTGCGTGTATTTCGCAGAATCTCGCGCATTTGCAATCGCTTGCATCAACCCCATATTTTCAATATAAAATCCGTGAAATTGATTTGCACTCGCATCGATGGCAAAAATGTGATTGTTTGCGATATTTTTCGCACTTGTGCCGACAACAGGCATCATCGCCACGCTAAATCCATTTTCCCCAAAGGCATTTCCAATCGCGCTAAACGCAGAATCTATTTGCACTGCGAGATTCTGCGCCCTTTTATTCATATTATAAACCGCGTAATATTCTCCGCCAATAAGCGTTGCGGTGCTATGAATGGTGGAATTTGTCGCAGAAATCGCATTTGGATAAAGCGTCCATCCATCTAACTGCGCTCTAAACTGCGGAAACTGCTCCAAAATAAAAGGCGTATGCGAACCGCTAAACATATCAAGCACCAAAACCACGATATTTTTGTCCGTTTTGGAGTATGAAAAAAGTTCATTTTGATAGGGTTTAGTATCAAGCATTTTTGCCTCTTTTGGAGTGTGCGAAATCGTGGCGATTTTATAAGCATTTAGCGCACTTAACGCAAATAAAGTTAGTAATAAAATTTTCAAAACGCCACCTAATTTTTTTAAAAATACGCCCACGAAAATCACACTTCCAATCGCTGTGGCGATGAAAAATAGGTGTTTTTGCACTTTTAAATCTGGATTTTTAAAATTTAATTTTTGCAAAATAAATCTATCCATCGCTCCGTAATCGCCCACCAGCACGAAACAATAAACAAACCCAATGCTTAAAACCACGCAAAATGCGAATGTGCCAATTTTCAAAAGTCTTGTTTTGTAGAAAAAACTCGTGGCGTAGATGAAAATCCCGCTTGTTAGGATGAAAAATCCCACTAGTGCGCATAAAGTCGAGGTCGTCTGCGTGGCGTCAAACTGCGTCACATCGCTTGAATACAGCGCAAATGGCGAGAAAATGCAGACTAAAAAGCAAATATTTAAAATCGCAAAGATGGAAATATCGCGGTAAATTTTGTAGTCTTTGTCGCTCAAATCGCCGTGCGATGGGAAAATCGCGCAAATTAGATTGCGTGGGAATTTGGGAAATTTGTGGTTTGGTGGAGATTCTGCGGATTTCGCAGAATCTTGTGTAAAATTTGAAGTTTTAGCATAATCTAGCGCAGAATCTGCGCTATTTTTGCAATTAGATTCTGCGGATTTGATTTGATTAGATTGCCACGATTTGGTATTCGCCAAATCTCGCAATGACGAAGTAGGTGGAGATTCTGCGAAATTCGCAGAATCTGCGGGATTTTGGGGATTTTTTGTATTAGATTCTGCGAATTTCGTGCGATTCGCAGAATCTCGTGTAAAATTTAAAATTTTCGCAGAATCTAGCGCAGAATCTGCGTTATTTTTGCGATTAGATTCTGCGAATTTCGCAGAATCTGCCTTATCTAGCGCGGCGCGCCGTTCTCTCTCTCTCTCTCTCTCTCTCTCTCTCGTGGCGTTTCATTAAAAGTTTCATCAAAAATCTAAAAAATCTCATCAAAAAATCCTTAAAAATTAAAGCAAAATTATAGCAAAAATCTCTCAACACACTTCACAATCACGCATTTTTCTCAGCAGAATCACTCTTTACCTTGCGCTTAAAATAAACATACACCGCTAAAATCCCAACCGCACTAATCAGCGTGAAAATCACCGCTTGTGTCACATAGCCCTTTATTTGCGCTTCTTGCGGACTTAAAGTTTTGCTTGTAAATGTGTGGATAATCTCGCTAATCTCCATCCCCGCGCTAAAAATCCCGCCAATGTAATATCCTAAAATCGTTAGAATAATTACCCAAATCCCCGCACCTAGCGAAGTATAAAAGCAAAATTTTGGCAAATTCATTTTCGCTAATCCCGCAGGGAGCGAGATATATTGCCGCACCGCAGGGATTAGTCGCCCGATAAATGTGCTAATCTCCCCGTGTGCTTTGAAAAATGCCTCCATTTGATTCATCGTTTTTTCGCTAAAAAAGAAGTATTTGCCAAATTTTAGCACGAAGATTCGCCCAAATTTTAGCGCAAGATAGTAATTAAACAGCGCGCCAGCAAGCGAGCCTAAAATCCCCATAATCACCGCGATTATCGCATTCATCTCGCCTTTATACGCCAAATATCCCGCAGGTATCATCACTACTTCGGATGGAAAAGGGAAAAAGCTAGATTCTAAAAACATCATCGCAAAAATGCCAAAATATCCCAGCTGTCCTACAATATCGACTATAAAATTCACAATTTCGCCCATTTTTTGCCTTTATAAATTTAAAATTTTAAGTTATAATTTTACACGAATTTTTTTAAAAATAAAGGGGCGATTTTGGCGAGAAAAAAGGTAGCACCACCACCAAAGCCGGGCGGACTCCCGCTGTGGCTAGGGACTTTTGGCGATTTGATGAGTTTGCTTTTGACATTTTTTATTTTGCTACTCTCAATGGCGACTTTTGATAAAGAAAAGGTGCAACAAGCGATTGGCTCGGTGCAGGGGGCATTAAGCATTTTGGAGCACGGAGTGGAAACGGAAATCACCCCGCCAAATCCCATTCAGGCACTGCCCTTGCAGACTGAAAGCAATAAAATCGAAGTGCTAAATGTCTTTGCAAGTCTTATGAATGAATACAGCGAAATGAGCGAGATTAGCGATGGTCCGGGCATTGATTTAGAAGAATCTGATGATGGATTTATAATGCGAATCCCAGATGATTTGCTATTTGATAGCGGTGGCGTTGAGATTATAAATCCAAATGGGCGGGTATTTTTGGAGCGATTGGCGTTAGAAGTGGAGCGATTTAGGGAGATTTTGAGTGTGCGAATCATTGGAAATACGGATAATGCGCCATTTCGCGCGGGGAGTGCGATGGATAATTGGGACTTGTCAAACAAGCGCGCTTTAAGCGTGGCAAATGCGCTTCTGTCGCTTAAAATCCCATCAAATATTATGCAAATTGGCGGAGATGCGGACTTTAATCCCGTAGCGGATAATGCCACGCCACAAGGACGCGCGAAAAATCGCCGTGTGGATTTGCATTTTAGCGTGGTGGGCGATGTAAGCGACAAAGAGCAAAAGGCAAAAGAGATTATAAAAAATATAGATTCAGCGAATATTGGGACGCAAAACGCAGAATCTACCCCCATTCGTCATTCTGAGCGAAGCGATAGCGAAGCGAAGAAACTCAAAAATTACAATAGAGATTCTTCGCCTACGGCTCAGAATGACAACATTGGCACAGATTCTGCGAATCAAAACGCAGAATCTAGCGCAAATCAAATCACAAAATCCACCAAAAATTAAAGGCAAACGAGTTGAGAGAGCTATTTGAAGGGGCGATAAAGTTTCAAGAAGAGAGCTTTTTGGCGCACAAAAAACTTTATGAAAATTTAGGCAAAAAGCAAAATCCACACACGCTTTTCATTTCTTGCGTGGATTCGCGTCTCGTGCCAAATCTCATCACAAACACTCTGCCCGGCGACTTGTTTGTCGTGCGAAATGTCGGCAATATTATCCCGCCTTATACCGATAATAACGCGATGCGTAGCGGATATTTGGCGACTACGAGCGCGATTGAGTATGCTTTGAGTATTTTGAAAATCAAAAATATCATAATCTGCGGACATAGCAACTGCGGGGCGTGTATCGCGGCGCTAAAAGATTCTGCGAAGTTGGATTCTACGCCGTATGTCAAAAAGTGGTTAGAGCTGCTAAACCCCGTGCGTGAGCGGGTAAAGGCGCTAAATCCGCAGTCCTTTTCAAAAGAAGTGTGGCTTTGTGAGCAAATCAATGTCGAATATCAGTTAGAAAACCTTATGACTTACCCATTTGTCGAGGAAAAATTCGATTTGGGTGAGCTAAATATTTATGGGTGGTATTACATCATCGAAACGGGCGAGATTTTGAATTATAATATGATAAAGCGCGAATTTCACCCCATCCCTGCGCAAAAATCGCAGAATCTAAAAGCGCAATCTTAAAAATGGAGCAATTTATGAATAAAAAAATGATAGTTATGGCTGGACCTTGCGTGGTTGAGAGCGTTGATGGGCTAAAAATTATTGCGGAGGATTTGCGCGAATTGTCGCAAAATCCGCGAATCGACTTTTATTTCAAAGCGAGTTTTGATAAGGCAAATCGGACGAGTTTGGAGAATTTTCGTGGAATCGGCATTGATGCGGGGCTAAATGCGCTTGATTTGATAAAAAAAGAATTTGGCTACAAAATCATAACCGACATTCACGAGCCTTCACAAGTCGCAAAAGTCGCACAGGTGGCGGACATTTTGCAAATCCCCGCACTTCTTTGTCGCCAAACGGATTTGATTGTCGAAGCCGCAAAGAGCGACAAAATCGTAAATATCAAAAAAGGGCAGTTTGTAAATCCGCGAGATATGCAATATGCGGTTTTAAAGGCACTAAAAACGCGTGATTCATCGCTAAAAAATGCGACTTATGAAGCGTCAAAAAAATTAGGCGTTTGGCTCACAGAGCGCGGCAGTAGCTTTGGCTATGGAAATTTAGTCGTGGATATGCGAGGTTTGGCTATAATGCGCGAGTTTGCGCCTACTATTTTTGATATGACGCATAGCATTCAAATGCCCGGCGGTGCGGGTGGCAAAAGTAGTGGTGAGAGAGAGTTTGCGCCCATTTTGGCTAGGGCTGCGGCTGCTGTGGGAGTTGATGGATTTTTTGCCGAAGTGCATAATGATGCGCAAAATGCGTTAAGCGATGGCGCAAATATGCTTGATAGCAAAAAAATCGGCGATTTAGCAACGCAACTTTTAAAAATCGCCGATTCAATAAACTAAAATGAAAGGACAGAAAAATGACAACTTTTGAAGGAAATTTACAGCTAAATGGTAGCGAAAAAGTCGCAATCATCGCATCGCGTTTCAATCATCTTATCGTAGATAGGTTAGTTGAGGGCGCGATGGATAGCTTTAAGCGACACGGCGGAAATGTGGATAATCTAAATGTGATTCTTGCGCCCGGTGCGTATGAATTGCCGTTCGTGCTAAATCGCATTTTAAAGCAGGACGAATATGATGGCATTTGTTGCGTGGGGGCGGTGATTCGCGGGGCTACGCCACATTTTGATTATGTGAGCGCGGAGGCGACAAAGGGCATTGCAAATGCCACGCTAAAATACGATGCGTGCGTGAGTTTCGGGCTTTTGACGACAAATAGCATTGAGCAAGCGATTGAGCGCGCAGGGACAAAGGTCGGCAACAAGGGCTTTGAAGCGATGAATGCGCTTATTGAGCTAATGAATCTTTATAGCAAAATGTAAGGCGCGTTATGGCGACTAGAACTCACGCGCGCCAAATGGTTGTCGAGCTTTTGTATGCTTTTGCGATGGGCAATGAGCGCATTTTTGACTTTGCCGATTCGCTTTTGAGCGCAAAAAAGATTCGCAACGCACAAGCGGACTTTGCAAAAGGCTTGTTTGGTGGCGTGGTGGCGCATTTAGCGCAGATTGATAGTATCATCAATGCAAATCTTAAAAGCTGGGAAATAAGCCGACTTGGCGTGATTGATAAGTGCATTTTGCGACTTGGCGTGTATGAAATCCTAAAAGGCGAGATTGACGCGCCTGTGGCAATCAACGAAGCTATCGAAATCGCCAAAATCTTGGGCTCGGAGCGGACAGGGGGATTTGTCAATGGCGTTTTGGACGCCGTGCGCAAGGGCGATTTTGATTTAGAAAAAGGCGTGGAGAGTGTGGTAGATTTAAGCGAATCTAGCGTGGATTTAGATTCGGCGAATCGCACAAAAAGCGCAGAATCTACGCCAAAAAATACAGATTCAGTGAAAAAAAGGGACTTTGTGCGACAACGCAAAGATTCTGCGACTCGCACGAGCAAAAAGCGAAATTTTACAGATTCAGCGAAAAATGCGGATTTTAGGCAAAAACGCAAGACAGATTCTACAAAAAAATACAAAAGAGATTCAGCGAAAAAGACAAATTTCACACCTAAAAACCAAGCAAAAAAATCCTACGCAAAAAAGCCCCCAAAATCACGCTAGATTTTGCGACTCGCATTTGATTCACAAAATCTAAATGTGGATTGCTTCGGCGAATCTATGATTTGCCTTGCGGTGATTGGGGATTTTACCCACCCCCTAAATCCCCCTCCGCAAGGGAGGGGGAGGATTTTGGATTGCCACGAAGTCGCCCTTAAAAGTGCGACTTCTCGCAATGACGATTAGAGATTTTTCGCTCGTTTCGCTCACTCAAAATGACAAGTGAAACACAAAAACAATCGAAGTATTTGCGGTGTTGCTTTCGTAGTTTTTAGCGAATCAACACAAGGATAGCGGACTTTGCGTCCGTGCCTTGTTGCGATTCGCTAAATCTGCGGAATGAATACCCAAAGACAAATTGCCCTACCAATT